>BNVE01000088.1 GCA_025997875.1 Spirochaetia bacterium | reverse complement strand
CATAGGTGGCAAGGGAATGCAGGGGCGCAGGAACCGCCTTGTCGGACGCCGCATTGGTAAACCAGATGGGCAGGCTGCGGATGCTTCGCAGCTGCTTATCGCTGATGCGGCTGTCCCGGGCGGCGGAACAGACCGGAAAGGCTGCGGCAAAATAATCGGGGTATTCCAGGATCATTACCATGGTCATATACCCGCCGTTGGAACAGCCCCCGATATAGATGCGGCTGCGGTCGATACCGGGGTTGTTATCAATGTATGTATCAATAAGGTTTTTGAGCGCCCGTGTATATTTGCTGCTGATGGGATCATGCTCCCCGATAGTTTTACCTTCATCCATCCAGAAGCTTGGGCTTTGAGGAACAAGAACATAGGCCCCTTCTCCGAACAGGGCCTGCACTTCGGCGGAGGCAAAATGACAGGCCCTATTGGCGCTAATCGGCAGGGTGATATCCGTGCCGCCGGAACCAAGTCCGTGGAGCCAGATAATCAGGGGAAAATGTGATCCCCCATGGGCGCCCCGGGGCTTGTAATCGGCATAACCCAGGGTGATGTTACCAAATTGGCTGTCGGTATAGGAAATTTTATTCTTCAAATTGAAAATATCGACCTGGGGCCGGTAGATTTTTCCCGCAGTAGAAATCTCATTCGGCATTTTAGTAATGGCCCATCTATTTCTTTGCTGGGTAATACGGTAGGCGCAGTTAATCCAGCCAAACCGATCTTCGTATAAATTCATGGGGGAGCTTAAGGGATAATCCGGAGCATAGAAAAGCCGCAGGGTTATGTAGGCGTCCCGGTCGGCCTTGTTCCCCCGGGCATCGGAAACGTAGATATCCCTTATCTTGCAGGTTCCCCCGGCGAGGGAAGTCCCGCCCGGTATTCGCGGATCGGTTCTTTTGACCGTCACGGCAAAGGTGTCGCTCCCAATGGGCAGGGCATCGATCTTTTTCCCCACATTGATGATGAGTTTGGAAACAACCGGTCCCCAGTCCATTATCTCGTAAACCTGACTATACATAATAGCAATTCCCCCTGCGCCGCCATGGATACTACCGGCCTCGAATAAAACTCTGCCGAATAGTCCAGATATCTTGCAGTTTTTTTAATGTCCTAATACAGAATTATGCTAGTATAGTCTTGGTAAGAACAAAAAAGCAATAAATATCTTTTATATTAAAGAGGATTTCGATGAGTATTGATATTTCTTCAGATATTGTGGTGATAGGCGGCGGCGTGTCGGGGGTTTGTGCGGCTTTGGCCGCCGCACGGCAGGGCGTCGAAGTCTGTTTTATCACCGATCGCCCCGTGTTAGGGGGAAATTCCAGCAGTGAAATTCGGGTTTGGGTCAGGGGCGCTTCCGGCGGCGGTAATCTCTTAAGTGAAGAAATGGGTATTCTGGGGGAATTGAAACTGCGTAATCTCTATGCCAATCCTGAATTTAACGTACTTTTTTGGGACGAAGTGCTTCTGGACGCGGTTTTGGCGGAAAAAAAGATTCGCCTTTTCCTTAACACGTATATTACAAAGCCCCGTCTTGAGGGGAATAAAATTGTATCCGTCCAGGGCTTCCAGATGGGGTCCGAAAAGGATTTTACCTTTTCAGCTTCTTACTTTATCGACGCCACCGGGGACGGAACCATCGGCGCGGCGGCGGGAGTTCCCTTTGCCGTGGGCAGTGAAAGCCGGGAAACCTATCAGGAGCCAAACGCTCCGGAAAAGGGGAATCCCTATACCATGGGAAATTCCCTTTTTTACGTTTCAAAAAAATGTGATAAACCCGTTGCTTTTGTACCCCCTGCTTACATCTATGATATCGAAAAAGTTAAGTCCTTTATTTCTGCGGGAGGACGGCTGGTAAATGAAACCCTTAATGGCTGCGATTATTGGTGGTTTGAATTCGGCGGGACCGTGGATACCGTTCAGGATAATCAGGATATCTCCCTGGAATTACGGAAGATCACCCTGGGGGTATGGAACTATATCAAAAACTCAGGCCTTTTTGACGCGGAGAACCTTACCCTGGAATGGGTGGGTTCGGTGCCGGGAAAACGGGAGTCCCGGCGCTTTATTGGGGCCTATGTATTAAAGCAGCAGGATCTGATGGAAAAGCGGCAGTTTGAGGACGCGGTGGCCTATGGCGGATGGTACATGGATTTTCATCCGGCAGGGGGGGTCTATACCACCGAGGCGAATTGTATACAGATCCCGGTGTTTACCTATCAGATTCCGCTCCGCTGTCTGTACAACCAGGATTTCCCCAATCTTCTTTTTGCAGGCCGGGATATCAGTGTGAGCCGGGCGGTATTTGCCTCCTCCCGGGATATGGATACCTGCGCCCTTGAAGGGCAGGCGGCAGGAACCGCTGCGGCCTATGCCTTTTTAAATCACTGTCCGCCGCCCAGGATGAGCGGAACCCAAATCAGGGCGGTCAAGGAACTTCTCGCTTCCCGGGACTCGGTCTTCCCCGGTTATGTACGGGAAGCGGGCGGAAATCTTGCCCGGCAGGCCCGGATCAGCGTTTCTTCTATTCTTGCCGAATCGGACTCGGATGGTGATGATGCCGGGGCCTTTGCGCTTTCGGCGGATTGGTTTTTACTTTTCCCGAAGAAAAGGGGCGCATCCGGTGTGGAGGTTTTAACCCAAAGCAGCCAGACCCTGCAGCTCAAGGTGAGCGTGTCAAAACAGTCCCTTCCCTCCCGGCTTGCCGTGGATATCGAAGCGGAAACGATGAGGCTGGATATTGCCGCCGGAACCCAATGGACTACAATTCCGCTGCCAGCCTCTTTTATAAATTACGAAGGCTTTGTGATGCTTACCGGGGAAACCGCTCCCGGCCTTTCTATCATGACGAACAGTATTCAGAATACCGGTTTTCTTACGGGGCTGCGGTGGTCGGCCGATTACCGGTATCCCCGGATACGCAGCGACATTACCGGAATCTACGGGCCTGACAATTTGCAGGATGGCCAGAGCCGCCCCTATATTCTGCCCCGGCTGTGGAGCTCCGCCGCTGAAAAGGAACCGGCTATCCTGCTGGAATGGGAAGGACCGAAGGAATTCAGGGAGCTGGTTCTCTATCTGAACCCCGACCTTAACCGGGAAATTCCTTCGTCAATCCAATGCTCCCTGGACGCCCATCATTACTTTACCCCCCGGCCGGGCATGCCCCCGGAGCTGGTAAAGGATTTCAGAGTAGAAGTCCGCCGGGACGGAAGGTGGAGTACTGCGGGAAGGATCAGCGGGAATTATCAGCGCAGAGCCTCTTTCGTTTTCCCCACCGCGGCAAGTGGTGACGCAGTAAAAATAGTTATTGAATCAACATACGGAAGCCCCCGGGCAGAAGTATTTGAGATAGAAATCTATTGAGGAGGATCATGATGAAACGAATTACGGTACTGGCTTTGGTGTTGGCGCTTGCCGCTTCGTCCGCCTTTGGCGCGGCGCAGAAGGATGCAGGAAAAGGCGCAGGAAGCGCATCAACTTCGGGTGACCTGGTATTTGCCGGATGGTCCGGTGAGGAAGAAGGTTCACGGGATATTTTTAACTGGATGCGGAGCAGCTGGGAACAGGCGAACCCCGGTAAAAAAATTACCTGGCTGGGATGGCCCTGGGAGCAAACCGCAACCCAGTTGATTATCCGGAATCAGGGAAATGAAAAACTTGATATTGCCCAGGACGACATTGGTATCTTTGCAACCATGGCGGCCAGCGGATTGCTGGCGGACTGGAATGATCTGGTGGGCGCCGCTTACTTAAAAGAGAATTTTGAAGAAGCTTCTTTGGCGGTGGGAAATGTTAACGGCAAACAGCTGGGCCTTCCCTGGGTTATCGCCGGGGGCGGCATGATCTACAATCCGGAAATCCTTGCCAGGGCGGGATTTAACGAGCCGCCAAAAACCATTGCCGAATTTGAACGCTGTCTGGAAGCGGTTTCCAAGCTTCCCGGTGATATTATTCCCTACGGCGTATCAACCAAGGATTCCACTGCGGCAAATGATTTTATGCCCTGGATTTGGACCTTTGGAGGCCATATCTATGATGCCAACGGCAACGTAACCGTAAACAATGCCCAGGGGGTAGCGGCCCTTACCTGGTATAAGGGCCTTATGGACAAAAAATATATCCGCACCAACATGAGCCGTTTCGATTCCCGCCAGCTCTTTGCCCAGGGCCGGGTTGCCTTCTATGATGACGCCGTGCTTGCCAAGGGTATCGCCCTCGGTAACGGGGTGCCTGCGGATAAGCTTCCCCAACTGGTACGCCCCATGCTGCGTCCTGTTCTCAAGGCAGGGGACAAGCCCCAGTCCATGATGTGGGGTCACATGCTGGTGGTATTTAACAATTCAAACGCCAAGGACAGCGCGGTCTCCTTTGCCAAACATCTGGTGGGTAAGGAAGTGGCTATGCGGTACTTTAACCAGAACGGTATGCCCCCGGTATTAAAATCCGTCCTGTCCAGCCCGGAAGTGCAGAACGATCCCTGGGTAGGTAACTGGGTCAAGATAACCGCAACCGGTACCCTGGGTGAATTTGACCGCAGCCCCCAAAAGGCCCAGCTTACAACCATACTTGCGGAAGAACTACAGGCCTGCCTTACGGGAGATAAAACTCCCCAGAAGGCTGCTGACGATTTTGCTGCCCGTATAAAGAGTGTAAAGTAAAAGGAGAAGTCCATGGCCGCTGAAAAAAAAAGAAAGGGAATAAGCCAGGGGATGACAGGATTCCTGCTGGCCCTGCCGGCGATTGCGGTTTTTTGTGCAATCATCCTTTACCCCTTTATCAATTCTCTGGCCATGAGCTTTACCAATAAGAGCCTGCTCTCTCCGCTTATCAAATTTATCGGCCTGGAAAATTTTATACGGCTATTTACCGATCCCGGTTTTTTCCAGGTCCTTAAAAATACCGTCATGTTTGTGCTGGGGGCAACCCTGCTCCCCTTTGCCCTGGGCTTTATCTGGGCCATTATCCTGAACACCCGGTTCCGTGGATCAGAATTACTGCGGGGCATCACCCTGGTAAACTGGATCATTCCCGGGGTTGCCATAGGATTTCTGTGGATGTGGATAATGCACGGAGAATACGGCCTGCTCAACAGTCTGCTTAAAATGACGGGACTCATAAAGGAAAATATTAACTGGCTGGGCAGTACCAAGACCGCAATGGGTGTGGTGGTGATTGCCCGGACCTGGCAGATGCTGCCCTGGTACATGGCCTTTCTGCTCGGGGGCCTCCAGGGAATTTCCATGGATCAGCTTGAGGCAGTCCGTATAGACGGGGCCGGCAACCTCAGATCCTTTTTCCATATTATTTTACCGGAGATGAAGGGCATCATTTCGCTGGTCCTTATTTTGGGAACCATCGGGAACCTGCAGCACTTTGATCTGTTTTGGGTTATGACCGAAGGGGGACCTGCCCAGGCAACCACTACCCTTTCCATCGAAGTCTACCGGAACAGTTTTAAATATTACAACATGGGCTTCGCCGCTGCAATTGGTACCATCTGGGCGATATTGTTGGGCTGTTTCAGCTTTATCTATGTACGCCGGGTTCAGGAGGGCGAAAAATGAACAGTAGGACTAATCGGCACAAGGGGAATGGCCGGCCTTCGGCAATCAGAGCTGCCCAGGGGGCGCTGTTTCTGCCCACAGCGGGGTTCCGTATTTTTTTCTGGTTTTTCCTTGTGGTGATCGCGATCTTTGTCTTTTTTCCCCAGCTCTGGATGATCAACACCGCCTTTAAATCATCGGCGGATACTTTCAAGTTTACCTTCTTTTCAAATCCTACATTGGTAAATTTTAAAAACGTGATCAAGAATCCAAGGATTATCACCTATTTAAAAAATTCCCTCTTTGTTTCCCTTTCTTCCAGTTTTCTGGCAACCTTTGTTTCGGTTTTTGCGGGTTACAGTTTTTCCAAATACCGCTACCGGGGACGCAAGTCCCTTATGAGCCTGGTGATGATAAGCCAGGCCTTTCCCCAGGTGGTTCTGCTTATTTCAATTTACCTTATGATGAAGCGTTTTGGATTGCTGGATAATTATCTGTCGATCATACTCTCATATATCACCTTTGCCCTACCCGTGGGCTGCTGGACCCTGAAGTCCTACTTTGACCAGATTCCCGATTCCCTCATCGAATCCGCCCGGGTTGACGGCGCCGGTACACTAACCACGATCTTCCGCATCATTCTGCCCCTGGCCGTTCCGGGGATGATCTCCATTGCCATCTACGGCTTTGTCTGGAGCTGGAACGATCTTATCTATTCCCTTACCCTGATCACCAACGTGGACCTCCGCACCCTGGCGCCGGGCTTGCAGATTACCTATCTGGGAGAATTCCAGAGCAACTGGGGCAACATGATGGCCGCATCCCTTTTCTCGTCGATTCCCGTAACGATCATGTTTATCTTTTTACAGCGCTACTTCATTTCGGGGCTGACATCCGGGGCGGTTAAGGGCTAGAATGGCAGTACTATGAAAATTGTCGTTCTGGACGGATACACCGAGAATCCCGGCGATTTGAGCTGGGACGCTTTAAAGGCGCTGGGAGAATTGGTCGTATATGACCGCACTCCCGCGGACAGGATAGTGGAACGGATTGGAGACGCCCAGGCGATCATCCTGAACAAAACCCCCATTTCCAAAGAGACCATGGATAGCTGCAAAAACATCAAGTACATCGGCGTTCTTGCCACCGGTTACAATGTGGTTGATTACGAAGCCGCCAAGGCCAGGGGAATACCGGTTACGAATATTCCTACCTACGGCACCGATGCGGTGGGGCAGTTCGCGATTGCCCTGCTCCTGGAAATCTGCCACCACATTGGCCACCATGATAAGGCGGTCAAAGAAGGCCGCTGGGAAAATTGCGCCGACTGGTGTTTTTGGGACTATCCCCTTATTGAGCTTGCGGGTAAGACCATGGGGATTATCGGTTTTGGCCGTATCGGGCAAACCACCGGCAGGATCGCAAAGGCCCTTGGCATGGAGATCATTGCCTGTGACGAGAGCCCCAATGAGACAGGCAGGAAGATCGCAAATTACCTTACCCTGGATGAATTGTACGCACAATCCGATGTGATCGCCCTCCATGCGCCGCTCTTCCCGTCGACCCAGGGTATGATCAACAAAAACAGTATTGCTAAAATGAAGGACGGGGTGATCATCCTGAACAATTCCCGGGGCCCCCTGGTGGTTGAACAGGATTTGGCCGATGCGCTGAATTCGGGCAAGGTCTATGCGGCGGGACTTGATGTGGTATCCACCGAACCCATCAAGGGTGACAATCCCCTGCTTAAGGCGAAGAACTGTATTATCACGCCCCATATTTCCTGGGCGCCCAGGGAAAGCCGTCAGCGCCTTATGGACATAGCGGTTAACAACCTCAGGTCCTTCATCGAAGGGAATCCGGTTAATGTGGTTAATAAATAAATTGATACAAAGGGAGAAGCGGTTATGAATGCACTTGTTATCGGCGGTACGGGGATTATTTCAACGGATGTGGTTAAACTGGCGCTTGCGCGGGGCTGGGACATTACCCTGCTGAACCGGGGCCAGCACAGCAAGGCCCCTGCCGGGGCGCACTCAATCGAATGCGACGCCCGGGACGAGGGGGCCATGCAGAAGGCCCTGGAGGGAAAGTACTTTGATGTGGTGGCCAACTTTATCGGCTTCCTTCCCGAACAGATCGAACAGGATATCCGCATCTTCAACGGCAAATGCGCTCAGTACATCTTTATATCAACCTGCTGCACCTACCACAAACCGGACGGCAATTACCTTACCACCGAATCCACGCCCCTTAAAAACAGCAATTCACTGTACGGCCAGCGGAAGATCGCCTGCGAGGAAGCGCTGAACCACGCCTTCCGGGAGAAGGATTTTCCCGTCACCATTGTGCGGCCCAACTGGACCTACAACATTACAACCATTCCCTTCATCATGTCCTCCTGGCGGCAGCCCTGGACCCTCATCGACCGGCTGCAGAAGGGACTGCCCATCATCGTACCCGGTGACGGCGCCAGCCGCTTTACCATCACCCACGCCGCCGACTTTGCCGAGGGCTTTGTGGGGCTCATGGGGAATCAGCACGCCATCGGCCACGCCTTCCACATCACCGGGGAAGAGGCCCTGAGCTGGAATCAGTATCTGGAGACCATTGAAAAAATTACCGGGTACCAGGCAAAGGTGATCCACATCGCCTCCGACTTCATCGTCAAGGTGATTCCCACCCTGCACGACGATCTATTGGGAGACAAGGCCCTGACCTTCCTCTTTGACAACACCAAGATCCGGCAGTTTGTCCCTGGCTTCGCCGCGAAGATCCCCTACGCCCAGGGAGTCAAGGCATCCATCGATTACCTTAAGGCCCATAAGGAACTGCAAACGGTTGACACCGAATATGCTGCCAATTACGATAAGGTTCTTGCGGCCTACGGCCCAGCGCTACATTAATGGCTCTTTCGGATCGCAAAAGAAAACCACAAAAACGCTTCCCCATAATTCGCAGAGGCCCCATACGCCCCTGCAACCGGAGTTTATTACGGGCACGCTTGGGATAAGGCGGAGGGGGTGTCATGGAAAACCGTGACCCTCTTTAGAGGGGCATGGATTTCCATGACAGGACCCCCGACATAGTTCTGCGTGCCCGTGGGGCTGCACGGTTGCAGGGGCGTATGGGGTTTCTGTATATTAGCCTTCTATCTGTACCTGTTTTACAAAAAAGCTGAAGGCCTGGACGCCCAAAATTACCACCGCAGTGACGATGGCGCCGGCGCAGATGACCCCCAGGATTACTGCGAGCATGGTGCGGCGTTTGCTCAGGCCCAGGACCCAGGCGCCCAGGGTGCCGGTCCATGCGCCGGTTATGGGCAGGGGGATTGCCACGAAGACGGCGATTCCGATCCAGCCCCACTTCTCCACATTGCCCCGGAGTTTTTCCCGGGCCCGTTCCACAAAGCGGTCAAAAAATTTTTGGTACCAGGCCATTTTGAGAAAGAGTTTGTGCAGGGTGGAAAGGAAAATCCAGCAGGCCGGGGCTACCAGGGCGTTCATCCCCGCTGAAAAAAGATAAGCCCAGTACCAGGGAATTCCATTGGCGATTGCGAAGGGTATTCCCCCCCGCAATTCCGAGATGGGCAGGAAAGACAAAAACGCTGTCCAGAAAAAAACAGTAGCGCTGCTCATGATAATACTATTTCCAAAGCGCCGCGGGATATTTTCCGGCGGCGGTAAGTTCCGCAATGCAGGCGATGGCGGCATCCCGATCTTCCTTGTAGGTTACGCCGAACCAACGGGAATCCGCTTCCAGCGCCTTGATCCGGGTATAGCCCTTCTGAATAAACCAATCCGCTGCCATGGGCACATAACATTCCGCCTTGAGTTCACCCCCGGGCCTGTTCGCAAAATCATTGAGAAAATCATTGAAATATTCGGTGAGCCGGGAAAGGATCTGCGGGGGGAAACCCCAGAAGTTCATGGACACCGGGGTATCCGGTGCAAGCTCCCGGATGCTCCCGTCCGGGTTGGTGTTGATGATGCGGCCGTCTTTTTTTCCGATAGCCAAAAGCTCGTTCACCGAGCTAAGGTAGCTGTCCTTGATTTCGCAAACCCCCCGGGTAACCGTTCCCTGAAGGCTGAGGGTCGGTTCCAGTTTATAGGGCACGATGGCGGAATCACCGGAATCGGGGTCCGCAAGGTACTTGCCCAATGCGGTGAAGGCTTCCCGACCGTAGAAATCGTCGGCGTTCAACACCGCAAAGGGGGCGTCGATATAGGGGGCGGCGCAGAGCAGCGCATGGGCGGTCCCCCAGGGCTTGGTCCGGCCCAGGGCCTTAACGCGCTTATAAATATCCGCCGGAATCAGGCTGTCCAATTCCTGAAAGGCGATCTCGCAGTTTACCTGTGAACCCAAACGGGCAAGCACCAGTTCGCGGAAATCCTTTTCGATATCATGGCGTATGATAAAAACGATCCTGGTGAATCCCGAACGGAGGGCGTCAAAAACCGAATAGTCCAGCATCACCTCGCCATTTTTCCCGATCTTGTCCATTTGCTTGAGCCCGCCGTAACGGCTCCCCATCCCCGCTGCCATGACAACTAAAATTGGTCCCTTCATAATTATTCTCCTTCAGTTATTTTGATAACAGCATTACTATTTCTGTTTTCCATTTTTAAGTTTTTCTTCAAACCGTTCAAGGGCTTTGCCCTTAAGGGCGGATTCAGCGCCGGCGGCGGCGCCTGTTCCGTTAAGCCGTTTTTTAAGTTCCGCAAATTCCTCCTGCGAAAAGGACACGCCCCCCAGGGTATGCCGTTCAAAGGATTCGCAGCACCGGGGGGCCACCTTCCGGGTAATGTCCAACAAGACCTCTGCATAAAGGCGGATTTCCTTTTGGGCATGGGCATCCAGCCGGAGGGCCAGAAAATGAAAAAGGTTGTGGAGGTCGATCTGCCAGTACCACTCGGTGTAGAGGGAAAGGGGCAGGTTGATCCGGGCAAGCTCCCGGGCGATCCCCTGATCGATAAGGGCGGTATAATCGCCGTAGGCCTGGCGCTGTCCATCGGCAAGGGCGGAGCGTATCTTTTCGGCCGCCGCGCTTTCCAGGGCCTCTGCGGAACGGCCCTGCTTGTTGTCATCGCTCTGGAGGGCCACATCCTCCGGGGCGGGAACGTAGAAGTCGTCCTTCATCACCGAATAGCGGCCGGAAATTTCGTTAAGCCGGGCGGTCCGGTGGCGTATCCACTGGCGGGCTACGAAGATGGGGAGCTTGACGTGAAAGGTAAGGACCACCTGTTCAAAGGGGCTGGTATGTTCATTCCGTAAAAGGTAGTCGATAAGCCCCGCATCCTCCCGGTAGCTTTTGGTCCCTGCCCCGTAGGACACCCGGGCGGACTGCACCACCCGCTCATCCCCCCCCAGGTAATCCACCAGGCGGACGAATCCCTTATCCAGGACCGGGTATTCTTTGTCTAAAATTGCGTCTGCCTCGGGCACTACACAATGGGCCATGATCCCTCCAATGTTATGTTATACTATACTGGGGGATACACTCTAAGGAAAGGGGGAAAGGAACATGGAATACGGTATTTATTACGCCTATTGGGAACGCCAATGGGGCGGGGACTATCTTAAGTATGCAAAGAAGGTTGGGAGGCTGGGTTTCGACATTCTGGAAATATCCTGCGCTTCCCTGGGGGATATGGCGGCCCCCCAAATACGGGACCTGCGCCAGGCTGCGGCGGATTCCGGGGTCAGGCTTACCGGGGGCTACGGGCCCAAGCCCTCCGAAAACATCGCTTCGGCGGACCCGGTGGTGGTGAAAAACGCCTTTGAATTCTGGAAGCGGACCTTCGATGTGCTGGGCCAACTGGGCATCACCCTGGCAGGGGGCGGCATCTACTCCTACTGGCCGGTGGACTTCGGCAAGCCCTTCAACAAAGCGGAGGACCTTACGCGCAGCATCGAAAACATGAAGAAGCTTGCCGACATGGCTGCGGCTTACGGCATCACCCTGGGGATGGAATCCCTTAACCGCTTTGAGGGTTATCTGATCAACACCGCCGCCGAAGCCCTGACCTACGTCAAGGCCGTGGGTAAGGACAACGTCAAGGTGATGCTGGACACCTTCCACATGAACATTGAGGAGGACAGCTTTATCGACGCCATCCATACCGCCGGCCCCCATCTGGGGCATTTCCACATCGGCGAAGCGAACCGCAGGCCGCCCCGGACAGGGGGACGCATCGACTGGCAGGGCATCGCCGGGGCGCTCCACGACATCGGCTATACGGGCACGGTGGTGATGGAGCCCTTTGTGCTCCAGGGCGGACAGGTGGGGAGCGACATCAAGGTATGGCGGGACATGTCAAACAGCGCCAATGGTATGGATGGCGTCGCCGGGGAAAAGGAACTGGACGAGGAAGCCCGGCGATCCGTGGCCTTTATCCGGAAAACCTTTGAGGGAGGCAAAAAATGACCGTGGCGATTGGGGCCGACTGGGCGGGCTTCGCCCTAAAGGAGCCTTCATTCTATTTTTTGCTTATAAGGCCAATTTCATAGCCAAGAGTTATGGGCATTTTGCCCCGGGAATAGAGGTCGGCTGCATTTCCGCGATCATTATAACGGGTTTTGCTTATATCCCCTGCCCAGCGGAGGTCCGCAAATACTATCCCGGGCCCCATTTTATAGCCAAGGCTGACGCCGGCCATAAACCCCAGGGGGGATGAGTAAGTGTCGGAATAAGATAGGGTGTTCCCGTTACTTGTTACTGTCTTTTTCATATCCCCTGCGGGGGCAGAAACATAGAGACCCAATAACCCGGCAATATATATTTTACCCCGGTTGTAGGTCATTTTTGCCAGAACAGGAATTAACAGGGAGTCGGATTCAAATTTTTCTTCAAGCCCTGAATTGTTAGTTATAGTTTCATCATGGGTGTATATCAACTCCACCTGGATCGCAAAAAGTTCATTGATCTGTACCGCAGCCTGGGCTGCGCCATTAAAGCCAAGGGAGGAAGCAAAATTCGCCTGGTAACTTTTATAAGCGCCTTCGGCGGTATAAAAATTCGGCGCCCCTCCCAATCGGGCACCCACATAGAGCCAGTTATCGTTGTATTGTGAAAAACACAGTACGGTAGAAAAAAATAATATTGCCGCCGCAAGCATTTTTTTCATCACTGTTCATTCCCCCAGAGTCCCCGTTTTTCCCGGCGGGCCTCCTGTTCCAGGGCGCGGAATTCGTCCATGAACTGAAAGGTAAAACGGGTGTAGGCGTGGCCGTAGCCTTCCCGGATAAGGGCGGCGTTGAAGCAAGCCCCGTCTGCGGTGTAGATATAGGCCAGGAGACGGCCGTACTTGTCCCGGGTATCCCAGTCAAAGGCCAGGTTGACCTGTTTGCCCAAAAGTTTTTGTTTGGTAAAATCACTGGCTTCCTTGCCAAAGAATTCCACCTCCCGCCTGGGGTGCACCGTCTCGGGGGTATCCACCCCGATAAGCCGGATAGTTTCCACCGTCCCCAGCCCTTCCGGGGGATTGGGGATGCGCACCCGGACGGTGTCCCCGTCCACATGGGACACCACTTCCGCGCCAAGCATCCGCCCCGGGTCCGCAGCGGCGGAACCCTCAAGGGCCGCAATATTTACCCGGTAAAAGGCGGTCGGGGATTGTTCCACCGCGGTCCGGGCTTCCCCCTCATCCAGAACCGGGGGCTTGCAGCTGGTGCAGGGCCCATAGCCGGATTTAACCGCATCCAGAAGGCTAACCTCGATCTTCGATCTGCGCAGGGAGGAACAGTTTTCCCGGTGGTACTTTTTCCCTGAATTGGTCACATAGACCCGGGTATCCCCGGCTGCCCCCTGCAGAAGAAAGCAACCTCCAATCACCAGAACGGAGAGGAACAGTACAAAAGGGATTCCTTTTCTTGTTTTCATAAAACCTTCACCCAAGAGCTATAGGGATTCAATATCACTCGGTAACTCTATCGTAATGATTTTTACCAAATCTGTAAAGATTTGTCCTTTTTCCACATCCGCTTAAGGATAGGATTCACCAGAGAGAATGGTTTTTTCCCCATATAAATCCTCCACTATATATAGGACACTGGGATGTGTGGCGCTTGCATCAAAATGAAAAAATTTAAGAAATTTTGCAGAAAATCTGTTTAATCAGATTATCGGGGAAGCGGAAAATGATAATGCCCTGTATTATATGCAAAATACCGGGAAAAATGCTATGCTGTTATACATGGAACAAAAGGAGATGGAGGCTGCGGTACATCCGGTTTTCCCCGATGCGGCTATTGAGAACAAGCCGGCGCTGATTAAAGCGGCCTCCCTCATCGCCCTTATCGGTAACCTGATCCTCGCAGGGGTCAAAATAGGCGCCGGGCTCTACACCGACAGTCTTGCTGTGCTGGGGGATGGTATCGATTCATCGGTGGATGTGCTTATCGCCATCATGGCCCTGGCGGTGGCCCGGGTCATTTCCCGCCCCGCCGACCGGGGGCACCCCTGGGGGCACGGCCGCGCGGAAACGGTGGCAACCGCCCTGCTCTCGTTCCTGCTCTTCTTTGCCGGCGCCCAGCTGATCCTCAACTCCGCTGCCCAGCTGCTTTTTGGGGAACCCCGTGAAGTCCCCTCAAAAGCGGCGATCATCGTTACCCTTATTTCTATCGCAGGAAAACTTTTCCTCGCCTGGATCCAGTACCGTTTTGGCAAACGGGCCGGTTCCGCCATGCTCCGGGCAAACGCAAAGAACATGGCCTCCGATGTGCTCCTTTCGGTAGGGGTACTCCTGGGCCTGGCCTTCTCGATCAAGCTGGGCATCGGCGCCATTGATTCCGCCACCGCCATCCTGGTGGGCCTTTGGGTGATCAAGGCCTCGGTGGGTATCTTTATCGAGGCCAACACGGAACTGATGGACGGCAGTCGGGAAACCGAATCCTACCAGGCGGTCTTTGACGCGGTCCGCTCGGTAAGCGGCGCGGGCAACCCCCACCGCACCCGTATGCGCCGCATCGCCGGCCTCTGGGACATCGATATCGACATTGAGGTGGCCCCGGACCTGACCGTAAGCGAGGCCCACCGGATCGCCACCCGGGTTGAGGGGGCCATCAAGGAACGGCTTGAGGGTATCTACGACATCATGGTCCATGTGGAACCCGAAGGGGACCACCGCGATCAGGATGCGGAGGGGTTTGGGCTGAGCGAGAAGGAGATGGAAGACTAGAACTCTACTACCGCCGGCAGCGACATATCCCCCGCCGTCTTTACCAGGGCCAAAAAGTACAAAAATTTAGCCGCCCAGGCCTGTACAAGCCCGTTGGCCTGCGCCTCGGTAAGGCCGGCGGCGGCAATGCCCCGGGGAAACTCAAACAGGGCGGTATAGGCGCCCCAGGATTGGCCGTTAAGGCTTAAGCTGATGATAAGGCCCTCTCCGTCCCGGCGCTGCCTGGCCGAATAAGCCGCCCCAAGCCCCGGCCTGGCCTGCCAGGCCCCATCGGAAAAATCCAGCCCCTCGCCGCTTAACCAGAGGAAGAACGTCGTTTTTTCTGCCGCCGGGATCGCCGCATCCGGGGCGCCGCTGTCCGGGGCCGCCCCCGCAGAACCGGGTTCCGCTGATTCGGCCCGCCGGTACTCCCCAAAAAGGGCGGAGAACCGGTTGCTGCCAAAACCGGGGAGGCCCAGGACCCAGGTATTGCCCCGGACCAGGATGATTTCCTGCGCAGGGGGAATTGAGGGCGGCGGGCGGTCCTGGGCATGCGCCGGGGGGCTGAAAAGGAGGATTGCGGCCCCGATTCCGGAACCGAGCAGCCCCTTAAGGGACCGGTAAAAAAACATGCCCATTCTCCCTCTTTTACAAAATTAAAAAAAAGCGTTATCATTATTTACTATAATGGCCAGAACAACGGACCTTTATTCGATATTACGGGCTTACGCAAATAAATACAATTCTCCTTATATAGCAATAGAGCCCTTCCTGACTTTTCTGGGAAAATATGCAGCCCACATGGTCAAGGATCAGCCTGAATGGGCCAAGTGGCAGGGGGATACGGGGCTTAAATTCTGGAACGAAATGGCCGAATATACCGAAGACGGCAGGTGCGTCCTTTTAACCGATACCGCCGAAGGCCGGGTCTATATGCCCTTCTTCTATGTTGAAAAACTCAAAGAAATCTACAAGTCCATTGATGAAAATGCGGATACCCCCTTTCCCAGCGAAGATTCCTTCGGAATCACCCTTCCAAAGGATCAGCTGAATGTCCTTAACCTGAACACTGATCTGACGCCCTATTTTGACAAGACTGCGGAATCGTTTCTTCCCATTGTCAAACTGATGTTCCCCGATGCTTCCGGAAGCGCCCTTGTTTTAGCCCCCATGATCCCCCGGCGGCTTATGGAAACGGCCATGGCCAAGGTACGGTACTACCTGGGGGTACACGGGAACAAGGGATATGCCATACATAAGCTCAGCCCCCAGCTTTCGGGAAACGAAGGCTTTATCCGGGAAGCCCTGGATCAGGTTATTACCCAGCCCCTGGAATACCTTAACACCATAGAAGCCTCGGGGGAATCAACCTGGCTGCTTTGGAGCAGTTTTTGTAACATGGTAAAGAACGATATCAAAAGAAAGAATGAAAAACTGGCGGATGATATGGCCATACTGGAAGCGGCGTACATCATCGAAACCTGCAACGGTCTGTACAGGTTCCGGGCTCAAAAAGAACGGGAACGGGAAACAGCCTTTCGCGCCCTGGACCAGCGCATGGATCAGGCGCCCTACTACTTTTCCCTGGAGGCGATTACCAAATTCACCAATAACAAGGGAGTTCTCCTGTTGAGCCAATACTCCAATGAGGAGCTGGAAGCCTGCATTAAAAAGAAGACCACCAAATCGGTAAATAACGAAGTCCCTGAATGGCTCATCATTTCAGGGCGGAACGACGAACGGTGGTTCATAAAAAAAGAAAAATACCTCCCCCTGGTCAACAAGATGCTTGGGGATGCCCAGAGCCAGGTGAGACAGGAGATCAGCGACCGGTGGATCAAAATGATACGGGAATTCCAGCATGAACCCGCCATGGACAGCGATACGGAATTTGATAAACTCCTGATGTACAACATGGGCTCCCTTATGCCCCTCCTGGCGCACTTTCTGCATGACTCCAAACTTCTCCTGGTTTATGAGGAGCTTGAGCGTACCCAGGGGATGATCCCCCCTGCGTCGCGGATATTCAGTAATGGCAAACTGCTCCCGGCGAGCACCCTGCTCCGTGTTAAGCGCCGGGATCTGCTTACGGATGCTAAATTGTCACTTCCCTTCTGGTATTCGGCGCCTGTGTTCTCGTCGATTATTGCGTTTTTTGCAAAATCGGGAAGAAGGAAAAAGCCCAGGCAAAGGGTGCGGAAAAATACGCAGTCCGGTATTGATTTTGAAGAAGTTGAAAACGCCACGGAAAAAAATCCCACCAAAAACCTGGCAAGCGCCGCCAGGGAGATTCAGGCCGCCCTGCTTCCCGAGGGGAAGTCCCTGGATGAGTATCTTGAAGAACTGGAAGGCCGCTGGGACAGGCTCATCCTTAAAAAAGAAGACCGCCAAAACATGATAAGCAATATGAAGTCCCTTATCCGGGACAACCTGCGCCAGACCCTGCGGGTCAGGAAAAACAAGACAATTACCCGGCAAGCCCTGGAGGATACCGCAGCGGGGATCATTACCGGCTACCCCGCCCTGAAAAAGCTGGAGGGAAAGGGCGCCCTTCAGCTTTACATGGAACTTTACATGGTAAAACTGCTCCTGACCATCAAAATGTGATAATTCGTAAAAAAAACGCGTTTTTTTTGCCTTTGATGCAAGCGCTACACATCCCAGTGCCCTATATATGTATCACAGAAATTCCCACAAGCCCTGCGGGCTGACAGCCGTTTCCGTTGGAGACAAAATTCGGCCGGGGGTCCGGAGACCTGTGACCGGCGGCCCTGTGCCGCCGGACCCATACATATACGGGAGGAAACTCCCGCAGGAGGCACTATGAATAACCTCAACTCTATCCTGATCGAAGGCAACCTGGTCCGGGACCCCCTCTTTCGCTCCACCGCAAAGGGGACGCCCCTCTGCACCTTCAGCCTTGCTTCTAACCGTTTCTACAGACAGGACTCAAACTCGGGGCTGGAAAAGGAAGTAAGCTTCTTCGAAGTTGAGACTTGGGCGAAATTGGCGGAGAACTGCTACAACCTGGGGAGAAAAGGCCGGGGGGTCCGGGTGGTGGGCCGGCTGAAGCAGGACCGGTGGAGCGGCTCTGACGGGAAAAGCCGTTCACGGGTCACCATTGTGGCGGAGCATGTGGAATTCCGCCCCGAATTTAAACGGAACGAAGACTTCCATTCCGGCAAAACCGGCGCCCCGGCGGAAGAAGCGGCTGCATCCGCAGAGAGGGCCCTGTCCCCGGAGGAGGATACCTATGCGGAGCCGTCCGGGTCAACAGAAGCGGCGGAAATGGCTGCAGAACCGGAGGTCCCCTTCCCCGGAGAAGCTGAAACCCCGGAGGACCTCGCCGAAATCAATGAACTTGAGGAGGTGACTTTTTAGAATTTCCGGCCGCCGGCTGGGAGCCTGTGGCGCTTGCAGGTTTTTCGCCCTCTGCCTGGTAGAAGCCGTCTTTCCAGTTAAAGCGGCTGATATCGGGCAGGGGGACCGCATCTTTGGCGGATTTTACAATGTCCCGGTAATCGGTCTTTTTCAGGGGCGGCCCCGAAAGGTCCAGGATAAAGCGGCTGAACCCCGCTTCCCGGAGGAAGGGG
>BNVE01000087.1 GCA_025997875.1 Spirochaetia bacterium | reverse complement strand
ATAGAACCAGGAGTTCACATTTATTTTACCGATGTAAGCGGGATCGGTGAGGTACTTTCCTTCGGCCATGGGCAGGCAATTACTGACCGTCACATTCTTGACCCCCCGGTCGATTATTTTATGGATGTCCATAAAAAAGTCATGGGCCTCCGCGGCGGCCATGCCGGTCACAATGTGATCGCCGTCCTTAACCAGGGACAGCGCTTTGTCAAGGCTGATAATTTTGCCGGAATAATCGTAACTCATAAAACCCCTTCCTCTTTAAATTGTAATGCTTCCGTCCGTAATTTTCAGATACGGGCGGAAGTTTATGACCGCATCGGAAAACCCGCTTGGGTTTGCCGGCGCTACCTGCTCAACTTCGCGATAAGTTCGTCAATGGACGCCATGGGCTCAACTTCGGTAAAGGTTCCATCCGCAGCGGGGCCCGAAGCAGGGGCCTGGTATCTTACGAACTGGAGCGCGTCAAGGCCAATCCTGCTTCCATCGGCGTAGTTAACCCCACCTGATATGGCAATGGGAATACGGGCGCTCTCCATGGCTTCAAGGTAGTTCTGGGCAGTCAGGGCCTTGCCGGAGGCGTTAAGCCGCTCAATGCCGGCGAGGAAATGCTTGAGGGCTATGTAAGAACTCATGGAATAGGCGTTAACCTTGTAAGCCGCTTTTTCCGACGCGGGGATATACCTGGTATCCCAGTCTACAATTTTGCAGTATTCCGCATAGTCTTTCTGCCTTCTCGCAGCCTCGGCGCTTTCGGTTCCTTTTTCAGTGTATACAACCCAGGCGGCGCTGTAGATTATCCCGGCGCCGGGGTTAATTGCCTCGGTGGGAATATTGGTGGGAGAAGCGTTGACGTAGGTGGTGATCATCGGCCTGGGCCGGGCCACCGAGTTGGAGTAGGCAGCGGAATAAATCGCCTTGAAGTAGGCCTGGTTTCCCGCAGCGATAATCACATCCGCATCCTGGACGGCGGCAACCTGGGGAGAAATGGCAGCGGCGTCGGTGGAACCGATAGGCTGATAGACGATGGTGGGTTTAACTCCCGCAGGGCGGGTGTCCCTGGCGGCCTGTTCTTCGATTCCCGCCCTCAGGCTGAGCCCATCGTCAGCGGTAGAGTAGACAACGCCGATTTTTTTGACGTTCTGGAAACTGGTAACGGCCCGAAGGTACATCAGACGGCCTTCGGTCTTGTACAGGGGCTGGACGCCCATCATGTATCTCTGGCCTCCCTTGGCGGGTTCAAACATCTGGGCACTGGAACCGGTACCAAAATATACCGAGGGGATATTGCAGGTTTCAAGTTCATACTTGGCGGCGACTACATTCCAGGTCCCAAGGATCGCTACCAGGGAAAAAACCTTGTCGTCGTTGATGAGTTTTTCGATATAGGTTTTGCCTGCCGCTCCGTCACCCTTGTCATCATAAACGGTAAGTTTAAGTTTTCTGCCCTTGAGTATATCCTGATACTCGGGGGCCTGGTTGACGTAATCCACGTAGGCCTTGTAGAAATTGCCATAGGGAACCCCTACCAGGGCGTAGGCGCCTTCCGAACAAATGGTCGCGCCGATGTGTATCTCGTCGTTACTTGATTTTTCTCCCTTGCAGCCCACAAAAGTGAAAGCCGGAATAAGGAGCAATGCCATAATCGCGTACAGTACTTTTTTCTTCATAACTCTTCCTCCAAAAAATATATTATAGAAACCTCTAAAGGTTTACCTACTTTTTATTACCCAGATAGGCATCGATCAGGCGCTGATCATGGATTAGATGTTTTGCCTCTCCCTCAATACTGATTCTTCCCAATTCCAGTACGATGGCGTAATCGGCGATCTTCAGGGTTTGCAGGGCGTTCTGTTCAACGATAAGGATCGTCGTGCCGGCGGCGCTTATCTCCTTGATACACTTGAAAATATTTTTAACGATGATCGGCGCCAGTCCCAGGGAAGGCTCGTCCAAAATCAGCATCTTGGGACTGGACATCAGCGCCCGGCTGATTGCCAGCATCTGCTGCTCGCCGCCGGAAAGGGTATTGGCTTGCTGCTTCCGCCGTTCCTTCAGCACCGGGAACATAGTGTATACATAATCCTGATTCTCTGAAGCGGTTTTAGCCCCCGCATCCCGGTATCTTTTCACCAGACTATAAGTTCCTACTTTGAGGTTTTCCTCAACAGTAAGGCCGCTCAGAATCTGTCTTCCCTCGGGAGATTGGGAAATGCCGGATTTGGCGATGGAATAAATGCTTTTACCGGTTATGTTCTGCCCTTCAAATAATATTTCGCCGTCCCTGGGCCTTACAATGCCGGATATGGTTCTGAGTGTGGCGCTTTTGCCGGCGCCGTTAGCGCCCAGAATAGCCATAATGGCCCCTTTTTCCACATTAAAACTGATTCCTTTAACAGCCCTGATGGCGCCGTATTCAACGACAAGATTCTTTACTTCCAGAATATTGCTCATCATTCAACTCCCAAATAGGCTTCCTGAACTTCCTTGCTGTCCTGAATCTCCTTGGGAGTACCATAGGCAAGTTTTTTACCAAAGGAAATCGCGCAGATATGATCGCAGATATCCATAACCAGTCCCATGTCATGCTCAACCAGAAAAATGGTTGCCTCATATTCCCTGGAAATACGTTTGATGAGCAGGGTCAGTTCCTCGGTTTCTTTTTCATTTAAGCCCGCCGCGGGTTCGTCCAGGATGATCAGAGAAGCGTTTGCCATCAATGTCCGGGCAAGTTCAATTCTTTTCAGAACACCATAGGGCATACCCACGGGGTAAGCGTCTTTCAGATTCACCAGATTCATTTCTTCCAGAATATGCAGGGCCTTTGCCTTTAATACCTCGGTTTCCCTTTTCAGCGCGGGGGTATAGAACATGTGGGAGAAGAATCCCGAATGATATTGGGTATGGGCAGCAATAAGCAGGTTTTCAAGCACCGTCAGTTCGGTTACCAGCTCAATGTTCTGGAAGGTCCGGACTATACCAGTTTTAATGATATTGTGAACCGCATACTTATTGAGCCGCAGGGTTTCACCGTAACGGTCATTGAACCATATTTCGCCGCTGGTTGGCTTGTAGAACTGGGTGATACAGTTGAATACCGTGGTCTTGCCCGCGCCATTAGGCCCAATAAGACCAAAGATTTCCCCTTTCTTAACGTCAAACGAAAGATTGTCCACCGCCTTGAGGCCGCCGAAATACATGCACAAAGCGTCCAGCCGCAGGGCAATGTCGGGAGGCAAATGTAAGGTGTGGGTTCTGGAGCCGGTGGCCAGGGCTTTCCGCCTTGTCTCCCCCAGTCTTTCATTGATTTTCGCGATTTTCTTTTCATTAGCCGCGGCAAATTCCGCATAGTCCCTGTCCGCCTTTTTTTCCTCCGCGATCCGGATTTTCTCCCGCTTTCCGGAGAGTTCCTGTTTCCGGTTTTCAAAAACCGCGGCGGCCTTTTCCCTGTCCCTTTGTTTTGCTTTTTCCTTTTGACAGAAAAGCTCCGCCTTTTTTTCGGTTATTCCCCGTTTTTCAGCTTCAAGCCCCTCTTCATAGCCCCGCAGTTTTTGCGCCGACCCGGGGGAAAGCTCACCTGAAAGGTTGTTGTTTTCGTCAACAATACCTTCCTGCCGGCGCAGTATCTGGCGGTACTCCCGGAATTTCAGGCGGTACTTTTTGTTCAGTGCCGCTTCTGTTTTCGCGTAACGTTTTTCAAATAAGTCCCGAGGGCTTAAGACCGCGTCCTCAAGCCGGGAAATTTCCTTGTCCGCCCGGCGGTCAAACAGGGCCAGACACTTTTCGATTTTGCGTTTAAGCCGTTCCCGGCGTATGGGAGGATACTGTTCCAGCATACCGACCCTGAGGCCAAGTTTTTCCAGAGCGGCCGCGTAGAGCTGGCCGGACAACTCATAAAATTGTTCTGTAATCATATTATTCATCTTTTCCAAACCGATACTCTCTTTTCCTTATCCACCACGCTTTGACGTTCGCAAGCAGATTGATAAATAATTGAATAAGCCCGCCCTTAAAAAACATGACCACCAGGATAATGAGGACGCCGGAGATAACGCTCATTACCCAGGAGTTATTCCGTAATAACTGAATGTCCTGGAAAAACAGGGGAGTAAGCCCAAAGATTATCAGGGCGCCGATGAGTATCCCCCAAATGGATTTGGCTCCCCCGACCAGGCACGCGGCAAGAATATTGAGGGAAAACATGATGGTCCACTGTACCGGGTCCGTGTATTGCCCGTAGATCATGTGCAGGGAACCGGCGATACCGGCGTAGACGGTAGCCATGATAAAGGCCAGCAGCCGGTACTTTAACAGGCTTATCCCCATGGCCTGAGACGCGGAGGTGCTGTTCTTCATTGCCAGCATGGCCCTGCCGGTTGGGCTTGAAATAAGATTGCAGGTTAACAGCATAAGCAGCACCAGTATTACCGTAACAATGCAGTAGAGCATGGTGATATTGGTTCTGATATGCAGCAGATTGGGGAGAATGTGGATATACCCTGTCCTCATGCCATTGGGGCCGCCGGTAAATTCTGCGTTGAGGAACACCTGCCCCAGAACTTCGGAAAGCCCCAGGGTAACAATGGCCAAAAATATACCTTCGATCCGGAGGGAAATGAAACCTACCGAAGCTCCCAGGATTATGGAAACCGCTATAACGATGAGTAGTATCGAAAAGTAGGGAAGCTGGGTGTAGGTGTTCAGGAGAAAACCGGTAATGTAGGAACCAAGGCCCGCGAAACCCGCGGTTCCCAAACTTGAAAGCCCCGCGTAACCCAGCAGGAAGCTGAAGCCCAAAGCCGCAATGGAATAAATCGCGGTCTGTCCCAGGGCCTTGGCAAAGGAATATTGAACCAGCCCCGCTTTCTGCAGTACCTGAATCAATAACATGACAATTCCGAAGATGATAAAGCCAAAGAAAGGATGACGGATAATGCTCCTCCTTGGCGTGTTCGTGGAATAGACATTACCGGCACTGATAGTTTTTTGCATGCTATACCTTCTTAATCATCTTTTTCCCGAATAGCCCGTTGGGGCGAACCAGGATGATCAGCATAATGATGATAAAACTGATCAGTCCCGCCCATTTGGGCGAAACAATTGCCGAATAATTGAGGAACAGGGGAATGAGTACACAGCCGGCAATAGGCGCCCAGAAGCTGGAAACCCCGCCAAGGACACAGGCCAAAAATCCGTAAATCTGGACGGTTCCCATCATACCCGCGTTCAGGGACATTGCCGTTGAAGAGGAGGCAACGGCGACAAAAAATCCCGCTATTCCCCAGGTAAAGCCGGTAACCAGTTTGGTATTTACCCCCATCATCTGGGCGACAGTTTCGTTGGACGCGGTCGCCCGCAGGGCCATTCCCCATTTGGTGAACTTAAGCATGGAAAAAAGTATGCTTAATCCGATGACGGCGATAAGGACGCATATCAGGGCATGTTCGGTAATGTAGAGCCCCTGACCGAGGAAACCAAATTCAATATTGTCATAGGTGAATTTCGGAATGCTCGGCGTTCTGGTTGTTATGGTGATATAGATTACCGGCATTACCGTGTAGAAGATCATCATAAGGCCCATTGTGATCATCTGCCGCCCGTGGGCGTTGACCTGCCGTCCCTTGCGGATAATGAGGGCATCAATGATGAAGCCGAAACAGAACGCGATAAGCGCCCCCAGGGCGATGGCCAGGGCAAAGGGCATATCGTGGTACAGAACAAAATTTGCCGTGAAGAAAGCGGAAAAGGTTCCCATCATTCCCTGGGCAAAATTAGTCGTAATGGAAGTACGGAAGATCAATACGATGCCGATAGTCGCCATCGAATAAATCGCGATGTTTTGCAAACTGTTTATAAAGGTCTGTAAAAATACCTGCATCGCGATATCAACCCCACTGTATTAGATTTGCCGCCCATACATAGCCAATTCCGGCGGCAAGAGTCACCACATTCGTTCCCGGCTTGATCTGCCCGCTTTTCAATCCCAGATGAATTGAAAGGATCTGATCGATCTGCCCCAAATGCCCGTAATGATCCAGATAGATGGACTGATCTTCCCGAAGACCCAGTTCCTTTAAAAGCGCCAGGTGGGCTGATTTTTTAAAGTGCAGGATGGCCAGAAAGCCAATGTCGCTGCGGGTCTTACCGCCCTTGCGGAGACTCTCGTCAATACATTTGTACCAGTTAGGCATGCTTACTTCTTTGAGGCGATCCTTCATTTTCCGGGCGTCAAAGAGTGTGAGGGATCTATAGCCCGCTTCGATATTACCGCAGTTAAAGGGCTCGTTTATGCCGCCGATCCTTACCCCGGCGGTTCTTGACAGGGAACCGTCGGCGATAACGTGGGAACCAAGGACGATATTTTTCCCGTAGTTTTTCTTGAGGATCATGGCGCCCGCCCCCGCGGCGAGGTCGTACATCATGGACAAATCCTTGTCGGCGTAATCAACAAAGTCTCCGTTGCGGTATCCGCCCACCACCATGACGGTTTTGATTTCCGGGTCCGCGATAAGCATATCCGCCGCCATCTTAATCGCCGTGCAGCAGGTACAGCAGCGGTTCTGCACATCAATGCCCCAGGCGTTAACCGCGCCGATCCTGTCCTGAATGTACAGGGCGGAAGTGGTAAGGGGATACTCCTTCCATTCCTCGCCGATGCAGAGAATAACGTCGATCTCCCTGGGGTCCAGCCCGGTATTTTTAAGGCAGTCCAGGGCCGCCCGGGCGCCCATTTCCTGGGTGCCGTCACCGTCATCGGGGCCGGGGATGGGCTTGCTGATGATCCCCAGTTTTTCAATCACCGCTTCTTCGCTCCATACACCACCGGTGGCTTTGGAAATCTCGGCGGCGCTCATTCGTGTTTCCGGAATGTAGATACCGGTACCGGCAATGCCTGCGTGATCCATATTATAGCCTCATCCCACCGTTGGCGGAGATTACCGCCCCGGTCACATAGGAGGCGTCATCGCTGGCCAGAAACAGCGCGACCTTGGCGATTTCTTCCGGCTGTCCCAGCCGCCCCAGCATCGTGCTCGCCGCGAACTTGTCCAGCAATTCCTGGGGAACGGTCTTGAGAATATCGGTCATGATATACCCCGGGGCGATGGCGTTAGCGCGTACCGGTACGCCCTTGCGGGCAAATTCCTTAGCCCAGGTTTTTGCCATGCCGATAACCCCGGCCTTGGTGGCGGCGTAGTTGACCTGCCCGATGTTCCCATACTCGCCTACTACGCTGGAAATATTGATGATGCTGCCGCCGCCGGAATCTTCCATGTGGGGCCCGATGAAGCGGGTCATGTTGAACACGCCCTTGAGGTTGACCGCGATTACCGCATCCCACATCTCGTCGGTCATTTTCCGGGTCATGCCATCCTTGGTAATCCCGGCGTTGTTTACCAGAATGTCGAGCTTCTTGTATTTTTCCACCGCGTATTCGGTGAATTTTTTACAGGCTTCCACATCGGTGACGTTGAGTTTGTAGAATTCCACATCCGTGTAGGTATTCTGGGGATCGCCCATATCGCAGGCTATCACCTTTGCGCCGTTTTCCACGAACAATTTTGCCATAGCCTCGCCCAATCCCCGGGCGCCGCCGGTTATTATTGCCGTCTTTCCTTGTAATCTCATCACAATTCCTCCTGTTATATGTTCCTGATGATAATAGCGGCGCCCATGCCGCCGCCGATACAGAGACTCGCCAGACCGTATTTGGCCCCGCGCTTTTTAAGTATATTGAGCAGCGTCACGGTGATCCGGGCTCCGCTGGCGCCCAGGGGATGCCCCAGGGCGATGGCGCCGCCATTCACATTGCAGCGTTCAATAATGGCCCTTTCACTTTCCCCGTGATCCCGGGAAAGTTCCCTGATGACCCCCAGGCTCTGGGCGGCAAAGGCTTCATTGAGCTCGATATACTCCATATCGCCAAGCTTCATGCCCGCCCTTTTCAGGGCATTGCCGATGGCCGGTACCGGACCCAGGCCCATGATTTTTGGATCAACTCCGCCCTGACCCACGGCGATTATTTCCGCCTTTGGCTTTAAGTTGAATTTCTGTACCGCCGCTTCCCCGGCGACAATGGCGAAACAGGCCCCGTCGTTTATTCCCGAAGAGTTGCCCGGAGTGATAGTTCCGTCGCTTTTGAAGGCGGCCTTAAGCTTGGCAAGTTTTTCAGGGTTAGTTGTCCGGTTGGGATATTCGTCGATATCAAAGGTAAAGGCGTTCTTGCCATCCACCACATCAATAGGAATGATTTCGTCTTTAAATTCCCCGGCGTCTATCGCTTTAATCGCTTTTTGCTGGGAATTGAAGGCAAATGCATCCTGGGCTTCACGGGAAATTTTGTGCATTTCCGCTACATTTTCCGCCGTAATGCCCATGTGGTAGTTGTTAAAAGCGTCGGTGAGGCCATCGTAGAGCAGGTGATCCTGAACGGCAATTTCCCCCATCTTGATTCCCTGCCTGGTTTTAGCGGGGAGGATAAAGGGGGCATTGGACATGCTTTCCATGCCGCCGGCGATGATCATGTCCGCGTTTCCCGCCCGGATTTCCGACGCCGCGTTCATAATTGCCTTAAGGCCGCTGCCGCAGATTATATTGAGGCTGTACGCGGGAACTTCCGCCGGAACACCCCCGCCGATAGCCGCCTGACGGCCGACTCCCATGCCAGCACCGGCGGAGAGCACATTACCCGCGATTACCTCATCAATGTCAGCGCCGGCTATATTGTTTCTCTCCAACAAAGCCTTGATGACCGCAGCGCCGAGCTTCGGAGCCGTACAGGTTTTAAGGCTTCCCAGAAATGACCCAATAGGAGTTCTTAGGCCATCGATGATATACGTTTTTTCCATAAAAACCGCCTGAATTTATTTGATTTATTCATGAATAATATTCATCATGAATAATGTTCACATTGGAATGATATTATGATTTATGGGATTTGTCAAACATTTTTTTACATTTTTTTTTAAAAAATTTAAGCTTGAGAAAGACCCTTGTTTCGGGTAATATCCAGGTTGCAGCCAGGAGGAATATAGTATGGACTACATCTTTTTTAACGATGCTTCCCTGATAAAAGGGGTGAATCTTCCCAGATCCCAGGTAGGGTTCCGGAAAATGAGCGCGATCTGCGATGCCGCCGAAACCCTGTTTGACAAAAAAGGGTTTTGTGACACCTCTGTCGCGGATATATGCGGTCTCGCCAAGACCGCGGTAGGTACTTTTTATATATATTTTCAGGATAAAGCCTCAATCTATATTTATTTAGTCAGGAATTATTATGTGGTGATTAACAATTACCTTAACAAGCATATCGCGAACTGTAAAACCCGGTTTGAGGTGGAAAGGGAAGGGATCAAGGCATTTATCCGTTTTGGCCATACCCATCCGCAGTGCTATAAAATAATCTGGAGTTCTTCCCATATCGATCCCATGCTTTTTGAGGACTACTATACCCGGTTCGCGAAAAGCTATATCGCCGCCCTGCGAAAATTCGGCAATGAGCTTATTGACGTGGATTATAGCACGGCGGCGTGGTTTCTTATGGGGATCGCCAATTTTATCTGCCTGAAGACCATTTTTAACCACAAACGGCTTACGGAAAAAGGACTTGACACCATGGTTGACGAAGTAATGAAGCTGCTTTCAAAAGGTCTGTTCCGCCAGGCAGAAGATTAGGCGTATTATGGGGGGGCGTACTCCATTTTTTAAATTTTGCAAATTTGATACTATTAACCTTACAGCATTGCTTATATACTGAAATAATAGAATGTCCGACACGGTTTAAAGGAGCGCTATATGGGATTTCGGAAAGATTTTGTATGGGGAGGCGCCAGCGCTTCTTATCAGATTGAAGGGGCGGCCAACGAAGACGGCAAGGGGCTTTCGGTATGGGATATGTTCTGCAAAGAGCCGGGCCGCATTCTGAACGGCGCCACCGGGGATGTGGCCTGCGATCATTACCATCTCTACCAAAAAGATGTGGACATCATGAAGCAGATAGGCTACGGGGCCTACCGTTTCTCCATTGCCTGGCCCCGGATTTTCCCCGATGGGGACGGGAAGGTAAATGAAAAGGGCCTCGATTTTTATGACCGCCTGCTGGATACGATCATCAAGGCGGGGATAACCCCCTATGCGACGCTTTTTCATTGGGACTATCCCTACGCCCTGTTTCACAGGGGCGGCTGGATGAACCCTGACAGCCCCCGGTGGTTTGCCGATTATACTGCGGTGGTCGCCAAACGCCTGGGCGACCGGCTCAAGCATTTTTTTACCCTGAATGAACCCCAGTGTTTTATCGGCTTATCCTACGATGGCACCGATCACGCCCCGGGGATACGTTTCCCCATCTGGGATACCCTGCTTATGACCCACAATGTGCTTTTGGGACACGGCCGGGCGGTGCAGGCCCTGCGTAGTATTGTTAAGGATGCCAGTATCGGTTATGCCCCCACGGGGAGCGCCAACTATCCGGTCACCGGCAGCCCGGCGGATCGGGAGGCGGCGCGGAAGTCCTTCTTTGATGTGACCGAGGGGACCTTCTGGTCCGTGTCGCTTTGGAGCGATCCGGTGTTCCTGGGGAAATACCCCGAGGAGCTCTACACCCGCCACGGACAGCACATGCCCAAAATTGGAGCCGACGACATGAAGATCATCAGTGAGCCCCTGGACTTTATGGGACAGAATATCTACAACGGCGCGCCGGTCAGGGCCGACGGCAAGGGGGGCTACGAGTTTGCGCCCCGTAAGACCGGCTACGAATTTACCGCCGCCAAATGGCCGGTTACCCCGGAAGCCCTCTATTGGGGGCCGACCTTCCTCTGGGAGCGCTACAAGAAACCCATCTACATTACCGAGAACGGCCTTTCCTCCGCAGATGTGGTTTCCCTGGACGGCAAGGTCCACGATCCCCAGCGGATCGATTTTCTCCAGCGCTACCTCCGCTGCCTGCGGAAAGCTTCCGAAGACGGCGCCGACATCCGGGGTTATTTCCACTGGTGCGTTACCGACAACTTTGAATGGTCCAAGGGCTACACCGACCGCTTCGGCATGGTCTACTGTGACTTTGAAACCCAGGAACGGATCCTCAAGGATTCCGCCTGGTGGTACAGGGATGTGATTCAGGCTAACGGGGATAACCTGTAAGCGATGCTGAAGGAAAAAATGCCGGCTGTTGAGGCCGGTATTTTTTTTGCACCGGCGCTTACCGTGAGGGAAAGGCCAGCAGAATATTGTTGTAGTTGTTTTTAGGAATGTCCGCACAGCCGTCAACCCGGAGGTAGCCGTGACCCGCAAGGATCATGTCGGGATGGTAACGCTGAACTTTCTTAAAGCTTTCGATAAGATCGCGGGAGGAGAAAAACTGATCCCCGGTCCAGCCATGTTTTACACCATGGGCCGGATGCCCCTCGGGGGGGAAGAAATCCCCCACAAACCACACATCCTTTCCGTCAAGGTTGATACGGTAAATGACCGAACCCGGGGTATGGCCGGGCACATGGATCACCTCGACTTCCAGTTCGGCGATGTTGAATTTGCAGTCCCCCTCAAGGATGGTGTCAACTTTGCAGGGGGGCCAAAGTATCTGTTCCGGATCGTCCGGGGGCGGCCCCCCCGCTTCAATCCATGGCAGCTCTTTTTTGTGGGCAACGATCCTGGCGCCCTTCTCCCGGTAATCCGCAGCAAGCCCCGCATGATCCCAATGGCCGTGGGTAATAAGCATGTGGGTAACCTTTTCTTTTTCCAGTCCCCAATAGCCAAGCCATTTGGCGATAGATTCTTCTGATCCGTTCTTGATGCCCCCATCCACCATGACAATGCCCCCGGAATATTTAATGGCGTATACATGGCTTAAAATTCCAAAGACAGGCCCGGTAAGGACATAGAGATTCTGCAACAGGCGCATAAAATCCTCCTGATTAAGTATACACTTAAAAGCACATTCATTGACAGGGGTTATTCCAGGAAAAGCCCCCTGCGGGACGCATGGTCCAATTTTTTTCCGGTATCAGGCATCTTTGTTTTCAAAGAAGGCACGGCGAAAAACCGCTATGCCTTCTTCTACAAGTTCTTGCAAATAGGAAAGATTGTCCGGCTTCTTGGCAATGGGAGATACCACGTCAAAGGGCATGGTTTTTATTTCCGGTTTTAAGGATTTTCCTTACCCTCTACAACCATCTGAATATCCGCATAACGGCGGTGACTTTCGTACTTGGTTTCCTCAGGTAGTTTTGTCGTATAGACGGAAAGTGTGGCGTACACTTCCTCACCAGCAATTTCAATTTTACCTGGGGGACACTCTTTCCAACTTTCTCCCGCAAGCCATTTAAGGGCCGCTTCCCAGTTAGGCGTCATAAGTTCAGGGGGAAGGGTTAAATTCTTGTAAGATCCGATGATCATGCCGGCATTCGGTTTGGGGCAACAGTACATTGTTATACTTGCGCGCTCACAGCTTATCCAGGAAAGGAATCCCGCTGACCCCCAGCTTTTTTTTCAACTGCCGGAATTCGGTCTGGTATTTTTCCTCAGTCGCCTTATCAAACTGCCCAAAGGGTTCCCGGCACCAACCGGCGTCTACACCCATCCACTGCATTCCGGCTTTTATGTTCAGCGGAAAACCCCATTCCAGGGCGAACATAATAATAGCGTTGGCGATTTGCTGTTTTTCACGCGCCGTTTTTAAATCCCCGGCCTGTACCGCTTTGTAAATATCCAGGAACGGCTCAGGTATCAAATTGTAAAAGGAACCGATGGCCCCGTCGGCGCCGAAGCTGAATCCGGCAATGGCCATCTCGTCGCATCCTGAATAGACCATAAAGTCTTTTCCGATTTCCTCTTTGATCCGCATAATTTCAAATTTGGAAGTAAGGGTATATTTAATACCCTTTACCCCTTCAATAGTGGACAAGGATTTTATGAAATTGAATCCCACTGCCCCGGCAAGGGCGATATTGTAAACCACCATGGGAATATTCACAGAGGCGGAGATATCCCGGTAATAGTTAAACATCTGGGCTTCGGAAAATTTCCAGTAGAAGGGAGGCACGGAGGAAACCGCATCCACGCCACATTTTTCCGCATGTTTCGCAAGCTCAATGGATATTTTTGTCCCAATAGCGCCTATATGGACAATGAGAGGTATGCGGCCCTTAACTTCATCCACCACATCTTCAACGACTTTCATGCGTTCTTCCGGTTTCATTACGAAACATTCCCCGGTTGTTCCGGTTAAGTATAAGCCGTTTACGCCTCTGCTTATCAAAGAAGAAACAACATTTCTTTGCCGTTTTTCGTCATAGTCCTGATTTTCATCAAAACAGGTGACCAGGGCCGGAATTACCCCTTTGATGTCTTTAATCTGATACTTGCTCATTTCAAACTCCTTCTGTGTTTATTATCCCCATCGTTTTGAGGTTATATTGGTATTTAATGACCATGTATTATCCGGTACATACAGATCGGTTCGATTTGGGCCATCAGCCTTTTACCGCTCCCTGGGTTAACCCGGTTATAAGATTTTTCTGTATAAAAGCGAAGAAAACAACCACAGGTAATGTGATAATCAATGCGGTGGCCATAATTCCTCCCCAGTTTTGGGAGCCCATACTTTCCATGAGATTAGCCAGGGCAATCTGAACAGTGGAAGCCTTCTGGGATGATGTCAAAATAAGCGCATATTGATAATCGTTCCAGGCAATTATGGCCGCATAAATAGAGACGGAAACCAAAAAAGGAGTAAGCAGAGGCAGGATAATTCTACCAAGTATTTGTACTCTGGAAGCCCCGTCGATCATTGCCGCTTCGTCCAGCTCTTTGGGAATGGACTGGATAAAACCCGAAAGCAGTACTGTTGAAATGGGAATGGTGCCGGTGCAGTAAATAAGGACCAATACGGTTTTGGTATTAACGATCCGCATAAACTGGGCCATTTTATACCAGGCGACCATGATCGAAGGCCCCTGGAACATCTGGGAAAACACCAACAGCCCGAAAACGGCAACCATTCCGGTAAACTTGTATCTCGCCAGGGCATAGGCGGCAAAATAGGAAAGCAAAATGGTAACGACAATCGTAATAAGGGTAATAACGATTGAATTCCAGAAGAAGGGAATCAGATCTCCGTTTGAACGACCCAGAGCCCACCGCATATTATTAAGCGTGGGGGCTTTAATAATTAATGAAGGTATGCGGGCGAAAATTTCTTCTCTGGGTTTAAACGCACTCACCAGCAGCCAGAGAAACGGGAACAAGGTAAAAGCCACAATCAGCAATAATAATATATAGGATATGATCTTGATATGTACGGTTCCACGCATTAAGTTCTCCTATGAATTGACATCCTCTGATTTAAACAGACGGTAATATATGATCAAAAATAAAACCATTATTATTGAGGAAAGAGTCGCCACTGTCGCCCCGTTTCCCATTTCGTAATATTTAAAACTTTTTGCATATACATAGGTGGCCATTACACTGGTATCGTATCCGGGACCGCCTCTAGTCAGTACCCAAATCAGATCGAATTTGGTCCAGGAAATAATGACCGATGAAAGGAAGGTAACAAAAATAACCGGCAGCAGGGAAGGAATAGTTATCTTTAAAAACTTGGTTATCCTGCCCGCTCCGTCAATAGAAGCAACCTCGTACAAACTTTCGGGGATTCCCTGAAGACCCGCAAGCATCATAATTGCCATATAGGGATACCCTTTCCACACGCTCGTCAGAAGCATGGCGGGCCATATCCAGGGTTTTTCGCCCAGCCATACCACCGGAGTATTAATGATGCGCAACTGTTCCAGAATATAATTCAGAGAGAAAAGATAGACAAGGTTGAATACCGCAACGTGTACGGAAAACGGATGCAGATAATAGAACCGGTATTTTCTGATATTACATATTGTAAAAAAATGAACCGTTTTACCCTACGGACAAAACAAAAAGTAAATATCCAGTGGCTTTTATTTTGCATAGTACATAATATAGGGAAATGTGTGTCCGCATTGGGGGAAAAGTATGGTTCATAAGGGGAAGAATGGGGAACTGGAGGAAACTATTCCCGGATTTACCCCCAAAAAGCAGGGGGTTCATAGCCAAAACAAACAAAAATAGTCTGTTTTCTTGATATGGGGGAAAACTTATGGTCCGATAGATAGTTTTCCTACAGCCTCGTTATACGCTGTTTGTGCACCTACAATGATTTCTTATAATTGGTCAAATAATTCCTTCATGAAATTATGAACTAAATTATTAAAATATTGCAATGCAGTATCATTAAATTTAATTTCTCCACATTTTTGACCACTTGGATCAGTAAATTGATTTACTAATTCAAACATTTTTCTAGAATAGCTTTTCGCAGAAATAATTTTATTCTCTGAAATAATACCATGAGAATGGACTAAGGCATTACGTATTTTATTGAAATATTCTATCTCACTCCAACATTTTGATTTTCCCAAATTAAATCCACAAATTAATTGTAGATATTTTACTGTTCGAAATATTCCATTACCAGCAATATCTGTATACTTTATATTAGATTTTTTTTCATAACATTCGCACTCACACAATTTGTTTAAATAATGTTCAAAATTTGAATAAAGCAAAATAACCATTGATTCATGCAATATATTAGGAAAGGCTTCTGAGAAATGATAATAATCAGTGTCATGATAATCATAAAAATCTTCTAATTTATCGACATCACCAGAATCCAATAATTCAGTTTCTTTTTGTTTTAGGGCTACAATTTTCCCACTAAGATAGGTTTGAGTCTCTGTAATAAAATCATCAAGTAAATATCTTTGAGATTTTACCGCACCTTCTAAAAAACTCTTTAGCACACCCATTTTGATTCTCCTTATGTTTTTTTAAGTTTATCATATAAATTTCCACGTGTCAAGTCTCATATTACAAAAAAAAATCAAAAAAAAAATCAAAAAATGCCAAAAAACCAGGTTTTATTCTCTGGACAAATCCGAAACCAGATGATATCGGGGAGATGCGGGCTTGCCGCTCCAAATATGCTCACGGATGATTTTTTCCGCCTTCTCAGGGCTGTCGGTGCTGAGGTTTTTGATTAATTCCACATGCTTTTGGTGAACGGTCCCCTTATGGAAACTCACCTGGTTTATCATGCAAAACATCCCTATTCTGGTCGCCTTCAGATACTCCCGAGTCAAAGTGGGAATCCCCGCCAGATTCACCAGGGAAGCGTGAAAGGTGATTTCATCTTTTATCTGGGCGATGGAATTAAATTCATCTTTGTCAATCTTGGAGGCATAGGCCAGTAATTCATCCTTGTGCCACCGGATGGGAAAGCCGGTATAGAGCCGCGCCGCAGCACACTCAAGGGCTTCCCTGAGTACGAAACGCTCATACACATCCTGTTCCCTCACAGGCCGGACTATGGTCCCCTTTCGGGGGATACTCTCAATAAAGCCATCCAGTTCAAGCTGGATCAGGGCTTCCAGTACCGGCGCCACGCTGACCCCCAGTTCGTCTGCAAGTTTCCGCCGGTTGAGCATCTGGCCGGGGATTAGCTCTTTGTTCATAAACATTGAAATGAGCTGCTCATAGATCGTCTTGGTCAAAGAATCTTTTTTATTGGAAAAGTAGTAGATGTCCTCATCAGTTATGATAACGCTTTTGGTATGGACGGTATTGTCCACAGTCTGCTTATCCGCTTTAAGAACGCCGTTTTTTCTCATACGTCTTCCCTTTTAGCCCTATTGTCACTGCTCCAGCCCGTACTTCCCCACCGTAATGGCTGCGTAGTTGCCGATTTCGTCGCCAAGCTGACTGGGGACCACCCGGCAAACTTCACGGGACAGGGGCAGGACCTCCCTTTTGATCACTTCTTCCGCATGGGGCCATAGCTCGTTGCCGCTCCGGATAAAAATGCTGCCGATGATGATCATTTCAGGATTGAGCAGATCAATAATGATCGCCAGAGCCTGGCCCAATTTTTCCCCCACCACAGCGTAGATTTCCTTGGCCAAGGGGTCTCCCTGCGCGGTGGCGATGCCTACGGAACGGGGAGGCCCGGCACTTGGTCCCGCCGATGTCAATTCCTATCAGATACATGGCTTGGTTCATCTCCTCAGTTCGGACAATAAGCTTTTCTCAAAAAACAAAATATTATGTAATATGAGCGAGTTGCAAAACTCAGGAAATGATAGAAAAAACGAGATAAACCTTATTAAGATAAAAACTGAAAAAACACTATCTGGTGGAAACTCTCGTTATGAAAAGTATAACAGCAATATTGAGTGGAGTACAAGCATCCTGGCAACAGCAATTTTGAGGAATATAACCGATGTCCATAGTTCGCTAAATTTTACTTCTTCCCCACCGGCATGGTTTCCCGGTATACTGCTCCTATGCCCTTAAATGACCTTGCTCTGGCTTCCGAAAACGCCGAAAAGTCCCTCGCTTTGGCCTTGGCCCTGTTTCCGGGGGAGGAATGGGTACAGAAGGAGCCAAATATCTGGGTAGCAAAGAGTAGATTATCGGAAGAATGGCGGGAACCGGACAAATGGAAAAAAGAAATGTCACAAGTGCGGATTCTAACCAGCCGTGGCAGCATGGTATACTTCCTGCCGGAGATGAAAAATGAAGGCAAGGGCAAAATCTACGCCGATACCGTTATAGACGGCGAAGTAACCGAGTTGAAAACCGTATCCGGCAATCGAACAACCCTTGGTACGGACTTTAGGCAGGGCTATAAACAGGGGGCGGCGTTGGTCAAAGGCCGTATTGGTATACAGAAACATTCAGTCTTTATCCGGCTGTTGTCCGGTATCTCCCTCGGAAGCGTGAGGGCAAAGATAGCCGGGGAATTGAAAAACCGCTCCGGCGAAGGCCATTTTATCTGTTATTTTGAGGCTTCCGGGGAGCTCCATATCTGGACTTATGACGAATTGAGGGCAATAATTGGCACATAAAAAATCGCCCGGCCTTTTGAGGGGCCGGGTTCGGCAGGCCGGGATAGTGCCGTGTCCGCAGACACACACCAGCCCAGCCACACCTTAATACTACTGCCAATCACCAGCAAAGTCAAGTGCACGACTTTAATCGTGTCATGACTTTAATCGGAGATAAAATTTTTTATTAGAGTTGTGCAATAACTGACGTTATTGCACAGTTTCCACTTTAAAGGAGCCCACCTGTTGTTAAGCGATTGATGTACGTAACAGCCGCACCCGTTCCGGCGCAAAGTCGATGGACACCTTTTCCCCTTCCGCATATATTTTTTTCGATGCCGGATCGTCGATCTGGATCAACACTTCACCGTAGCTTGTTTGCAC
>BNVE01000086.1 GCA_025997875.1 Spirochaetia bacterium | reverse complement strand
TATGGTTTAATTATACGGCGCATTTCGTGAATGATGCCAGCATAAATGCAGTGAAGCCCGAATTTCTTTCATATAAAGTTACCAAATATAGTCTAAGAAAGTAAATGCTTTTGCCCTGACACAGAGTTTACACAGAGGACACAGAGAATATTAAAAATTCTTAATCTTCCTCTGTGAACTCTGTGTCCTTCTCTGTGCCCTCTGTGGTAAATTCTTCCTCTTTGAGTTCACCTGTCGATCAGCTTTTTCAACAGCCCGTCATTGTGACGCCAGTCGTGGGCGGTTTTGACACGGAGATCAAGTTCGATCTTCCATTCAAAGATACGGTTCATATCCTTCTGGGCGGCCTGGCGGATGGACTTGATCATTTCGCCCCCCTTGCCTACCACCATGCCCTTCTGGGATTCCCGCTCGGTGACGATAAAGGCCCGGACCCACAATTTTTTGCCCCCATCACGGAATTCGGTGTCCGCCACATCCACGTAAAGGGAATGGGGCAGTTCCTCCCGCAGACGGGTGATGGCCTTCTCCCGGATGATCTCGGCGATGCGGAACTGCACGTCCTGATCGGTGTAGTAATCCGCCGGGTAAAAGGCATCCCCACGGGGGGCCAGATCGAAAAGGCAGGCGAGCAGGGGGCCGGTCCCCTCGTCCTTTAGGGCGGATATTTTGAAACAGCGTTCAGCTTTTATACCGGGGAGTTTATCGGACAGAAAGACATTGATCTTTTCGCAATCCGCAGTTTTGGTGTCGATCTTGTTTACCGCAACGATAGTTTTTTCCGTCAGCGAAAGCAGCCGTTCTGCGATGGCGTCTTCCTCCGCGGCGGGGGAGCGGGAGGCATCCAGCACATAGAGGATAAGGTCCGCCTCTTCCATGGAACGATCCGAAACGGACATGAATTTTTTGTTGAGCTTTTTTTCAGAGGCGTGGCGGCCCGGGGTGTCCACGAATACCAGCTGCCCTTCGTCCCGGCTGAGGATCCCCCGGATTGCGTTTCGGGTGGTCTGGGGCACGGCGCTTACGATTGCTACCTTCCCGCCGCAGAGGAGATTGACCAGGGTGGACTTTCCCACCGAAGGCCGGCCCACCACTGCCACAAAGGCGGCCTTTTTTAATTCCGCCGCCGATTCACTCATAAACAGTTTCCATTAGTATTACTCATTTTTTGATTTGATCGTCTGCTCACCGATTTTGGCGTACACCATGCTGTTTGGGGGAACAGATACGGTAAGCCACACGTTGCCGCCAATGGTACTGCCCCGGCCGATGACCGTGTCGCCCCCCAGAATGGTGGCGTTGGCATAGATGGTCACATCGTCTTCCAGGGTGGGGTGCCGTTTCCGGTTGCCCTCTTCTTTTACTACCGAAAGAGCCCCCAGGGTAACCCCCTGGTAGAGTTTGACATTTTTGCCGATCACCGTGGTTTCCCCGATGACCACACCGGTACCGTGATCGATAAAGAAGGATTCCCCGATGGTGGCGCCGGGGTGGATGTCTATGCCGGTGCGGCCGTGGATCAGCTCGCTCATCATCCGGGGGATAAGGGGCACTTCCCGTGTCCAGAAAAAATGGGCCAGCCGGTGCACCGTGATGGCTTCAAAGCCGGGGTAGGAGACGATCACTTCTTCGTAACTCTTGGCGGCGGGGTCCCCCTTAAAGGCGGCCTTCATGTCAAAGGAGAGGGCGCTGCGAATCTGGGGAAGCTCCTCAAAAAAATCATCCACGATAAGTTTCGCCACCGCGTGACAGCCCCCGTTGCCGCAGCTGTAGTTCCCGTTCCGTGCGGAAAAATCAATGCTCCTTTCAACTTCCCGGACCAGCTCCCGGGCAAGGTGATTCACCTTTTCAGCGGCGATGAGCCGCAGGTTATCATGATCCAGGTCCTGGTTTTCCCGGAAACCCGGAAAGATGAGCTCGTCCAGGCCCAGGAGTATATCTTCGATGCTTTCCCTGCTGGGAAGATTGGCCCCCCCGGTATGGTTCACCAAACCATAATTGCCGTAGGAATCCACCAGTGCGTCAACGCTTTTACTTAGTCTGTTCAATGCTTTCCTCCGCGGGAATACCTTAGCTAGAATATAAACTATAGCCCTTTTTTAAGTACTCGGCAATGGAGAAATCTGCAATTCCAAACAGACCCTCACGGGGGCTCCCCGCGCTAGCGGATTCCCAAGGAAAGGATTGGGAAGTAGGAGTCCGTGAGGTCAGTGGTTGAATTTGGAATCGCTGAAAGCCCCGGCCCCCCCATTGACAAAACCCCTCATTTACGTCAATGTTCGCAAGTCGAAACTGAAAAGGTTCATTTGAAGGTTTTTTTTCAAATGAGGCCCCAGGATTATTAAAATACTACCAAAGCAGCCCAGGGGATTGTTTATAATTTCCGGAAAGCGGTAAAGGGGAACTGTTATGGAACAGAACTTCGTAGAACGGATGGACAAATCCCTGTCGGATCTCAAGACCGAGATTATCTCAAATTTGATTATCAGCAATGAGGATTTTAAGAATATCATGGAGGGAATGGACCCCAAGGATCTGGCGGATATCGCCTCCGATGATATTGACCGGAAGATGATCGAGGCTATCGGCTCTGCGGAGCTGAAACGGCTCAAACTGATAGATTCGGCCCTGACCCGGATTCAGCAGGGAAGGTACGGGCTCTGCATCAAATGCGGGAAGCATATTCCCCAGGACCGGCTGGAGGCGATTCCCTACGCCCTGATGTGCATCGAATGCAAGACTGCGGAAGAGCGGCGCAATAGGTAGGATTATCTTATTTCTTCTGTTTTCCAGATTGCGGCGCCCTCCTTCCGGCCTTCAAAAAAGACGGTTTCGGTGTAGCCGGAGGCTAAAAGGGTCTCCCGGGCGTCGGTATAGTGACCGTCCAGGTCTTCCGCCCGGTGGGCGTCGGCGGTGATGATCGCCGGGACCCGGTTTTCCCTGAAAAAGCGCAGGATTGAGGCCGAGGGGTAAGTTTCGGCGGTCTTTTTGCGGTTAAGGCCGCCGGTATTGACCTCCACGGCGATTCCGGCCCGGGCAGCTGCCTGAGCGGCTTCTTCGGCCCGGCGGAGAAAGGCCCTTTCTGCGGGGTTAAACAGGCGACCATCCCGGTTGTTTTTTTTGACTAAATCCACGTGTCCCAGAATATCAAAGCCCCCGGCCCGAATCATGGCCGTCACGGCGTCCCAGTAGGCCTGGGTCAGGGCCTCCCCGTCACCGCCAAAACCTTCCCGCAGGCCCTGTTCCAGCTCTTCCGGGGGGCCGTCCACGGTAAAGGGCGCCGCCCCGTTGGGGGGAATAAGGTAATGTACCGAACCGATAAGGTAATCCAGGCCGAGGCTTGGGTAATCCGCATCCACAGGGCCGGCGAGCCCTTCTATATAATCCGCCTCCAGCCCCAGATAGACCGGGAGCTTCCCTTCCCAGCGGCTGCGGGCGGCGCGGACCGCTTCAAGGTACTCCTCCAGACGATCATCCCCCAGGTGCCAGTCCGACTTGAAGCCGGTTTTTTTCGTGACGGGGGCGTGGGCGCTGAAACCGATGGAAACCAGGCCCTTTTCCCAGGCCCTGCGGCAGCAGGTTTCGATATCGTCTTTGCCATCGCAGAAAACAGTGTGGGTATGGAGGCAGGAATAGTTCATCCTAGTGCTCCGAAAGAAACTGTTCCGCGGCGGCCTTGAAGCGGATAAAGGCTTCCTCTACCGGCTTAAGGGCGGCCCTGGTTTCCTCCGGGGCGGCGGCCTTGCAGGCCTGTTCCAGCCGGGCCGCCGCCCTGCCCAGGTGCTTTCCCCCCATGGTAAGGGAGCTCCCCTTAATCGTGTGGGCTTCCCGGCGGGCGCTTTCCCAATCCCCCTGTTCCGCAAAGCCCGGGATGGCCGCAATCTGCCCCCCGGTCCGTTCCAGAAAACGGCCCAGCAGGGATTTTATCGTGTCCATATTGTCCATAAAGTTTGCCATCAGATCCCGGGAGCTGAAAATTTCCTCCGCCCCAGGATCGGCGTCAAAGGCGGCAGCGACAACCGGATCAAAGGCGGGCCCCTCCTGCTTGCGGCATATCCACTTGAGGAGCATCTGCTCAATATCGTCCTTCTTAAAGGGCTTGAACAGGACATCGTCAATACCGGCGGCCTTAGGGTATTCCCCCTCATCCTCGGCGGCGGTAACTGCAATGATGGGCCGCCTGAAACCTTGTTTTCTTAAGGCCCTTGCTGCCTCATAACCATCCATGCGGGGCATCTCGATATCCATAAAGACCAGGGCCGCCGAACCGGACTCCGCCTTGTTAAGGCCCTCCTGACCGTCATCGGCAAGGATCACGGGATAGCCCATTTTTTCCACAATCAGGGAAAAAAGTTTCCGGTTAAGGGGATGATCCTCCACGATAAGGACCGGGGGTTTATTGGCGGCGGGACCTGGGGCGGCAGGGGCAAAGCTGAGCGGTTCGAGGGGAGATTCCGGCGTCCGGGCCGGCGCCGCCAGGGCCAGCTTGATGGTTTTCGCCAGGTTCCGCCGCCCGATGGGTTTGTCTACCAGGGCGTCAACCTCTTTAAGGAGGATCTGCCGGTCCTCCGCGCTTAAAAGGTCCCGGGGAACCATCAGGATCATGGCGGCGCCGGTGATATTACTGTTTTTGCGGATCTCCGCCGCCAACTGCCTGCCGTCCATTACGGGCATGTTGAGGTCAATAATGCAAAGCCGGTAGGGATGGCCCCCCAATGCGGCGGCGTTCAGGGCAGCCAGGGCTTCCGCGCCGTTTGTGGTACAATCGATATTGGCATACCCCATATCACCCAGGTAGGATGCGGTGATAAACCGGGGGGTCGGGCGGTCGTCCGCCAGGAGAATCCTCATCCCCCGGTCCCGGGAAACAAGATCCAGGGGGGGCGGGACGGCGGCGGAACGGAGGATAGGCAGGGTAAAGCGGAAAATGGAGCCCCAAACCGTTCCCCCGGCAACGCCCCCGCTGGAGAGGATCTCCATACGGCCCCCCATCAGTTCCGTAAGGCTGCGGGAAAGGGCCAGGGCAAGATCGGTCCCGGCGTGAGGGGAAGGGCTTGCTTCGGAGACCTGGGGAAAGGGGTTCAAAAACCGCTTCCGGTCTTCTTCGCTCAGGACGGGGCCGGTGTCCGCCACGGACACATAAACCGCTTCGCCGCCCTTGAAATCCCTCAGCCGGACCGTGATGGACACCCCCCCCTCTCCCCGGGAGGCTTCGCTGGATTCCACCGCGTTTTTAATCAGGCCGCCCAGAATCCGCCGGAATTTGCCGCCGTCCCCGTTGATGATGATGGCGGCGTCCGGGGGAATATCCATGGCGATCTCAAGGCCCTTTGCGTGGGCCTCTGCGGCAAAGGCATCCACCGCCTGCTGCAGGGTCTGTTCCAGATCAAAATCCCCCTGATCCGGCGTCAGCTTGCCCGCTTCGATCCGGGCATAGTCCAGCATATCCTCAAAAAGGGCAAGGAGGGTCTCGGAGGAAGATTTTATCTGCCGGGCATATTCGACTTGTTCGCTGCCAGGGGAACTGCCCGGCAGAAGCTCGGCCATGCCCATAAGGGTCCGGATAGGGGTGCGGATCGCGTGCCCCATAGTGGCCAGGAACCGGTAGGCGGAGGGGTCGGGATGAAGCTGTTCTGTTTCCATTATACCGCCGCCTGTATTGTACGGCAGGAAGTTGATAGTGGCAAGTCGGCGACTGCTCCACGCCCTGCGGAATGGATACACCCGGCGTGGCGGAAAACTCCGCCGGAGTCAAGAACCCTAAAGATTGATGGAGCCGGTAGAAGTGATAGTTATCAAGCCGGATGTCAGCGACAACGGTATTACCGAGTCGGGCATTTATTTTTTGCATCAACTATTGTTGTTCTGAAAGATAACAACAACTTTTTTCAACAACTCATCCAGGAACTCAAGGCTAACTGTTTCAACATAATTGAATTTTCGTGCGTTATAGTCAATAGTCACAAGCTGATCGAGCAACACAACCCCCGTTGATTTAGTTTTTTCTAAAGGAATATACAGGGGATATTGCCGAGCCGTATTAGAAATCGGCGCAAAAATTGCAATGTTGGCGCAGTCGCTCACCAGATGGTGGCTTAAACAAATATAAGGCCGATACCCCTTTTGCTCATACCCTTGCTTCGGGTCGAGATTAATCTTTATGATGTCACCTTGCATCGGGACATTGTTTACCATCTCTCTTCCCCAACAGGATCAGTGGGATTCTCCAGAACCGTCTTAAAATTTTCCCCGGAATAATCCTTGAAAAGGTACTCGATAGTCCCTATCCTTGGTGTTGCAGACTTGGAAACAGTCAATATATTCTCCCTCATTTCCAGAATCACCTCGTCATTTGCGCAAATTCCCATGCGGCGGGTCATTTCAACCGGTATTCTTAATGCTTGACTGTTTCCCCACATAGAAACGGTAGATTTCACTTGTAACATATTGTACCTCGTTTAGTTCAGTATATACAAAATGTAGATACTTTTCAATATACCACTCACCGCTACAAAAGAACCGCCCTCCGGCGGACTTTTGCCCTGAAGGGGTTTCTTGTCTCATTGACACAGATGGGGCTAACCGCTAGCATAAATGAAAGGAGTCTATGTGGCCAAAGAAGAAGCGATTGAGGTAGAAGGGGTCGTCAAAGAAGCCCTCCCCAATACCATGTTCAGGGTTGAGCTTGATAATCAGAACGGACACCTTATACTTGCCCACCTGTCCGGCAAGATGCGCAAACATTATATCCGTATCGTCCCCGGCGACCGGGTGCGGATTGCCCTCTCCCCCTACGATTTAAGCCGGGGCCGGATTATTTACCGGGAACGTTAGTTCCGGAACAAATTCCCGTATCCATTATTTATTTCAACAAGACCCAGGTTGTTCCGCTGCCGCCCAGCGGGGCGTCGCCAATGCCGCTTTCGCCGGCAAAGGGGCAGCGTTCGATAAATTCCCGGACCGTATGTTTCAGGACCGCCCCGCCCTGGGAATGATTCCCCTTGCCGTGTATGATTGCCAGTTTGAGGAAGCCCTGGCGCTTCCCGTTCTGAAAAAAGGTATCCAGAGCTGCCCAGGCTTCGTCGCGGGTTAGGCCGTGGAGGTCGATCACCGCATCGGGCTTTCGCAGCAGGAGCCGCCGCCGCTTCTCCCCGGCAGACACTGCCGCGGCCCTGCCCCCGTGGAGTTCCGGTTCCTCCGCATCCTTATCGTAAACATCATTTTTTACCAGCCATTCGGTCAGGGGATGGACCTTCCGCAAGGCCCCTTGCGGTGCCGCGCCCTTCTGCCCCTCCGCGGCGCGGCCCTGATTCCCCGGGGAAGCTCTGCCGGCGCTTTTCTTACCCTGGGGCCTGGCGGTCTGGTTGTCCCACTGATTCAGTATGTCCCCAAAGTCCACGGCCTTCCCCTTAGTAAAAAATGATGTCCTCCGTTCTTACCCATCCCGATCCGGTGCTGCCGGAGGATTCCGCATAGGCCCAGTTTAAGCGACCGGAAGGGGATTCGCCCCGGGATGAAGAGCGCCGGATCAGTACCCGTTCCCCTTCCTTAAAACGGGCGTTTATGGCGCCGTCGTCCTGGGGAATCCGCCGGGCTGCGGTTTCCCGGACCAGGGCGTACCGGGCGGAACCGGGCAGCAAAGGTCCGGCGGAACCAACCAGCCCCCAGAGACAGATTCCCCCATTGATGGCCAGGAGGATCAGAATACCTTTATAACCCCGGGAGAAATGGGTGGTTACGGCGGAAGGGGCATTGGCTGGATTTTTTTTTCTGAAAGAGGGGCCGATTAGGGTCAATACGAGCAGGCCCAGGCTCAACAAAAGACCCGCCGCCAGAAGGAAAGGGGGCCGCCATTTTTCATCCTCCCCCCGGGCCTGCTCAAGGGCCAGGAGCCGTTCCGCTTCCCGGCGCAGGGGGACCAGGGCCGGTCCCGCCGGATGATCCCGCTCATTCCGCCGCAGTTCCGCCAGGGCTTCCGCCCGCCTGTCCGCGGTCCAAAGCGCCTCCGCCCGCTCCCGGATACCCTCGCAGGCGGAGCGGAAGGGGGGGAAGGCCCGGGGGTGAATATCCGGAAAGGGGATCGCCCCGATAGCCGCCGCTGCGGGAACGGGAACAAGGCTTGCGGTCCCGGTTGCGGCGCCGGCGGGTTTGGGAGACGGGCCGGCGGAAGCCGCGCCGGTTCCGCCGGCTGTCACGGGAATGCGGAGGGCAGGCACCACCAGGCTGAATTCCCCAAGGGTGACCGGGGTTTGGGGAAGGGTAAAAAGATCCCCCCCAAGGGGGATGACATTGAGGCGGAGGATCACCCCAGCCCCGTCGGTCTCCGGCGGAGAACCGCTTACCGGCTCCAGAATGGCCCCCGGGGGTGTTTCGGGAAGGAGGAGCCGCGATTCGGGGAGGGGCCGCCGGGGGTCCCAGCCGCTCAGGAAGAGAGCCAGCTCCGTAGACTTCCCTGCCATCAAAACAGCGGGGGGATTCTGCCAGCTCAACCGGGGCCTGAATTCAGCTGATGCGCCCCGGACCGTCAGGACCAGGGGGGAAGTGAGGACACTGGCCCCGGGAATGGTTACTTCAAAGGGCTCAAGGACGATCCTGCCCGTGCCACGCAGGGAAAACTGAAATTCCACCGCGGTCCAGCGCTCGGTAATCCCCTGGACCGCGGCTATACCTTCGGCTTCGCCTGCGGGCTTCCGGATCAGCCGGGGCTCGGAACGCATCAGTTCCAGGGAAAGGCTTGGGGGCAGGGAGGGCAGCCGGACCTGCACTTCCGAGGGAAGGGGATGATCCACCAGGATGGTCACCGTCCAGAGGGCCCCCGGCTGTGGGGCCTCCGGGGAGCTTTGCACCAGCGCCCGCAGGGGGCCTGGGGCCCGGCGTTCGCCCGGGGACTGCCCGTTCTGATCCTGCCCGCCAAAATCCTGCGCCCCCAGGGACGGCGCCGAAAGGCAGAGTCCCAAAACCAGGGGCAGGAACAGGCCGGGGATCAATAATCCGGACCTATAGGGGGGTCTTCTTCTATCCATTCCCGGCTTTTCCATTGGTTTTGCTCCTTCCGGTGCAGATAATCAAAAAGGGCGGCGGCCCGTTCCGATGTCTTGTTTCCTTCGCTCCCCTCATCCCCCGGGGAAGACCCGGTGGAAGGGGACTCCCGGGACAGGGAAAGGAGGCTCAGCTCCAGATTCCGCTTTGCCTCGATCCGGCTGCCGTCGGTTTCCAGGGCCTGTTTAAAGGCCTCCGCGGCGGCGCCATAGTCCCCCCGCTCAAAAAAAACTATCCCCCTATTATAGTGAATCCGGTAGGATAATTCCTGATCGGTTTCAGAGGGCAGCTGTTTCAGGGCCTCCGCGGAAGCATCAAAGCGTTCCAGGGCCGCCTCCCCTTCATCCAGCGAAATGTAGGCTGAACCCAGGCCGTATTCCGCATAGGCCCCTTCCCCGTGGTCCAGGGCCCGAAGGTAAGCGGCAACCGCTTCGTTATACATCCCTTGGGAATGGTAAAAATTCCCCTCGATGATACGGAGCCGCCCCGGCAGCCGGGAACAGCCGCCCAGTAATAGCAGTGAAAGGGAGAGGATCATGGTGAATTTCAGAGCCCCGGTGAATCTATTCATAGCCTTGGCCCCGGACTTAGCGCCGCGGAACTCCGCCGGCTGTTCCTTCCCCGGCAGGATTCCAGCAGACAGCGTTTAGAAACACCTAAGCTGATAAGGGCAAGGATAACAAAGCCGGCCCACCGGGGCCTGCCCTCCCGGCGGGCGCCGCTGGTCCCCGATTCGGCGGCCAAGGATTGCAGATAATCCCCAAGGATCGCCGCCGCATCCCCCGAATTCCCGTCGATGTAGAGCCCCCTGCCCCGCTCGGCGGCGTTCCGCAGAACCTCTGTCCGCCGGTAACTGATCACCGGCTCCTCTGCGGCGGCAAGAGCCGGGGATTCAAAGGCCGCCGCAGGCTGTGCACCCTGCATGGCTGCCGCCGGGACCGGGCCCCCTTCTTCCGAGCCGATTCCCATAACCACCAGGGTGATATCCACCCCAAGGGCCCGGTCAATTGCGTCGGAGAGGGAGCCGGACAGGGACTCCCCGTCGGAAATAAGGATGATCACCCGCCGGGTGGGGAAGGAATCTGGAAAGGCGGAAGCGGCGGCGTCTATCAGGGATTCCAGGTTGGTCCCCCTGCCGGAAAGGGCGGAACCGTTCAGGCCCCCGAGGAAGCCGGCTATGGCCTCGGCGTCATCGGTGAGGGGCACCGCCAGGATTCCCCGGCCCCGGCTGATGGCTGCGCCCAGGCGGATGCCGGCGGAACTTTCCGCCAAAAGGTGGCTGATTTCCAGCCCCCGTTCCAGCCGGGAAAGGGAGAGGCCGGGGATATCCCGGACTTCCATGCTGCGGGATACGTCCAGGGCCAGCGCCGCATCAAGACCCCGGCGGTATTCGACGATGGACCTGCTTCCCCAACGGGGGCCCGAGAGGGCAATGATCAGGCAGGCAAGGAAGACCCCGAAAAAGAAACGGGAACACCGGTAGCGGAACCAGAGCTTCCCCTCTTCACCAAAAAGGGCAAGGACAGCCCGGTACTTCCGGTCCCTGAGCGCCCCAAGGATAATAAAAAAGAGCAGAACCACAAGGCCGAAAAGGACCTGAGGATTATCCAGGGTAAAAGCGCCAATCATACCCAGGCCCCCAGCAGATACCGGCGGATAAGGGCCACGGCGGCAAAAATCCCCAGGGCGGCAGCGATCAGGGGGACATGCCGGGGGCTCCGCCTGATAAGGTTGCCGGAGCGGCTCACGGTCATTTCATTGGCGGCTATTTCGGAAAAGGCTGCGGCCAGGGCTTCACCGGAGGGGGCCGCAAGATAGGTCCCGCCCCCGGCCCGGCTGATGGCCAGGAGGCTTTCCGGATCAAAGCGGGAATCGAAGAGCCCGGTCCGCCGCATCCGGGTAAAGGGGTCCACATAGTCAATGGGGATTTCACCCCCGCTGCCCACCCCCACCACCCAGAGGGAAACCCCCAGCTCCCCCAGCATGGCGGCGGCGGTTTCAGGATGTATTGCCCCGGCGTTGTTTTCCCCATCGGTGATCAGCACCGCAAGGCGGCGGGGGGCCGAAGTATTTTGCAGGTGAAAGGCCGCCGTGGCAAGGCCCATCCCCAGGGCGGTGCCGTCACCCAATTCAGCCACCCGCAGGCTGTCCAGCCGGGAAAAAAGGGCCCGCCGGTCCACCGTGGGGGGTACCAGCAGGGCCGCATCGTAGCCCACCGCCACCAGCCCCACCGCATCGGAGGGCCTGTTTTCCGCAAAGGAACGGACCAGGTTCCGGGCGGCGTCGAAACGGCTGCGGCCGTCCATATCGATCCCCGCCATGCTGGGGCTGATATCCAATACAAAGAGGATGTCCGCCCCCCGGTTCAGCCAGACCCGTTCAGAGGACTTGCTCACCGGCCCCGCAGCGGCCAGAAAGAGGATGAAAACCCCGCAAAGCTCCAGAATTTTCAGTATTTTGATTAAAAATTCCCCCTTAACGGGGGGCTTAAAGGGAATCCCCCCGGGAGCGCCCAGAGGCAGGGCCAGGGCAAAGGGGTTCTTGAACCGGGGAGGCAGAAAAATGAGAACGGGAATGAGGGCCGCCCCCAGGAGGATCATCAGGGGATGTTCAAAACCGATGCTCATAGCCGCGCCCCGGTGCCGGGCGCCTTTTGTGCCGTTTGAGAGACGCCGGGCGCTGTTTGTACGGCTTGTCCCAGGGTATCGGTAAAGAGCTTTACCCCGTCCAGGATGCCAAGGACATCGTCCTTTTCAATCTCCTCCCCGCTGAACCGGAGCCGGTCAAAACAACGGAACAGGGTTCCCAGGTATTCCCCGGTCCCGGCCCACCCCAACAGGGGCGGAAAATCGAAAAATTCGCCTGCGGTCATGGCCCGGCAGTTCAATCCCGAAAAATATCCCAAAAAAGACCTGAATTCGGTGGATAAAAGGCCCAAGCTTGCCCTATAATCCCCTGAATTCTCATTTATAAGGCTTCGGCGGAACCGGGCTTCGACTTTTTTCATCAAACTGATGAGCCGCCGCCGCCGCCATTTTTCCAGAAAAACCCCCAGATGCCGTTTGCTCCAGACACGGCCCCCAATAATTGCCAGAATAAGGAAGATGATCCCCATCACGGTTCCATAGATGATAAACAGAGCGCCCGGCGGGGGCAGGGGTGGCGCGGGATTGGAAAGGACCAGGCCCTCGCCGCCGGAGTCCAGAATCGAAGCGATAGTCACCGTAAGCCCCGAAATTCCCAGTTCCGGAATAAGGGGAAGTTCCAGGGACCCCGGCATAAATGCGGTAAAATCAATCAGAAGCTGGGCCCCCCCGCCCCCCCGCTGCTCCAGTTCCAGCCGATGGACCCGAATATCCCCGCTCCGGGGCAGTTTGGCGGCATCCTCCTGCACAAAAGCCCCCCGACCGGCAAAAGCAGTCCCCAGGGGGACCACCAGCCTTGCCTTGTCCCCCACAAAAACGGTCTGGGGTATCAGGTAGGGAAGCCCGTCCCGCCGGGCGGCGCCCCCGGGATTGCCCTGCTGGGCCGCAAGATGAGCCCCGGGGGGCGGAAAAATCAGTAAAATCAAAAGGATCGGCAAAAAGGAACTCCCCTTCATGGACGCCCCCGGGTATTACGGACGGATCGGCCCGGGTCATTCCGGCCTGGTCCGCTGGATCGGCCTGGGCCATTCCGGCCTGGTCCGTTCCGGCCCTTGAAGAAACGGACCAGTACCGCCGGGGCGTCATCGGCGATGGAAAGGGAAAGCCGGGCGGCTCCGGCGCGGCGGCAGACCTCATCCCAATGCCTGGCCCGGTCTTCGTGCCACCGGGACCAATGGGACCGGAAGGAAGGAAAACCGGAAGCGGCGTGAAACTTTATCCCCGTCTCGGGATCTTCCATGGGGATAAACCCTGCATCGGGAAAATCAGTATCCAGGGGGTCGGTGATATTCAGGGCGATCACATCGTGCTTCCGGGCCAAATCCCCAATCTCCTCTTCCCAGCCAGCGCCGGCGGCTGGGATGGCGGCGGAAAAAAAGTCCGAAATCACCACCACCAGGCTCCGCCGCTTGAGGAGCCGCCCCGCTCCGGCAAGGGCCGTCCCCAAATCCGACCCCCGGCCGCCGGAACGGATCCCCACGGCGGCCCCCAGGATACCCAAAATATGCCGCCTGCCCTTCTTCGGAGGAAAAATCCGGGTAATCTCCCGGTCAAAAAAGAGGGCCCCCACCCTTTGCCCCGCCTCTTCCGCGGAAAAAGCAACCAGGGCGGCGGCAAAACTCCCCTGCTCAAAGCGATTCATGGGAACCATAATGTTCATGGTACGGCCCACTGACCGGCGATTTAAGGGGCCAGCAGCGGCTTTGGCCTTTTCCGGGACCTGCCCCCCGGTATGCATGGAAGCGGATGTATCCAGGATGATAAAAACCGTGAGTTCCCGCTCTTCCCGGTACATTTTGACGTAGGGGACGCCGAAGCGGGCGCTGGCGTTCCAGTCGATGGAGCGGACATCATCCCCGATTTCATAATGCCGGGCCTCGTCAAATTCGATGCCCTGGCCTTTAAAAACCGAACGGTAATCCCCGGAGAGGAGATCCTCCGCAAGGCCGCTGGCGGTGATGGGAAAAGAGGTGATTTTACGGAGCAGTTCCCGGCGATCCATCGGCGCAGCCGGCTTAAGGCAGGGGAACGAAGGCCAGGAGCCGGGAAATCACCGTATCCGTGTCCAGGCCGTCCGCTTCGGCTTCGTAGGAAAGGACGATCCGGTGCCGTAAAACGGGATAGGCTGCGGCCTTGACATCGTCGGGGGTGACAAAGGAACGGCCCTCGAAAAGGGCCATGATCCGGGCAATACGGTGCAGGGCAATGGTCCCCCGGGGAGAGGCCCCAAAGGAAATATACCGGTAGATTCCCTCCGCCCCGGCAACGGGTTTTCCGGCGGAGCCATGCTCGGCAAGACCATGTCCCGCAGGGGGCCGGGTGGCGGTTACCACCGAAACCATGTACCGTTCGATACCCTCGTCCACCCGGACCGCCTCCGCCGCGGCGCGGAGAAAGCCAAGGGCTTCCCTGGTCAGCACGGGCCGCAGGGAGACGCCGGCGGCATTAATGCCGGTAATGGGGGCGGCCTGTTTTAAAATCTGAATTTCCTCCTCCGGCGCGGGGTAACTCACCAGGAGTTTGAGGAGGAACCGGTCCAGTTCAGCCTCGGGCAAGGCATAGGTCCCCTCATGTTCGATGGGGTTCTGGGTGGCAAGCACAAAAAAAGGTTCCGGCAGGGCGTAGCTGTTCTCCCCGATGGTCACCTGCCCCTCCTGCATGGCCTCAAGCAGGGCCGACTGCACCTTGGCGGGGGCCCGGTTTATCTCGTCGGCGAGGATCACATTGGCAAAAACCGGCCCCCGGCGCACCGAAAAGGTCCCGGACCCCTGTTCCCAAATCAGGGTGCCGGTCAAATCCGCCGGGAGCAGGTCCGGGGTAAACTGTATCCGCTTGAAAAGAAGCCCCGTAATATCCGCCAGGCTCTTTACCGCCATGGTCTTGGCCAGCCCCGGCACCCCTTCCAGGAGTATGTGCCCTCCGGCAATCAGGGCCGCCAGGAGACCGTCTATCATTTCCCTCTGTCCCACAATACGTTTTGCAAGCTCAGTCCTGCATGCGTTCAACAATTCTACCGCCTTCGCGGAGTCTCTTTCATCCATACCGGTATTGTAGCGGGACAGCGCAAGCAAAGCAAGATTAAAGGATTTACCACGTGGTTGATCAAAGCATTGACAAGCATGGAATGGGAACAATAGGATTCGGTATGGGAATTTTTCCCCGGACTTCCGCCCCGCAATCTATTGCGCTTAAATGGGCGGAATGTTTCCGGTTGTGCGGCATCCTGGCAGCGATCCTGCTTGTTCTTTCCTGTTCTAACCGGGGCGAAACGGCGGTTCTCTGGACCGATAGAAGTGAATTCGCAATTTATGCGGAATATTTCAACTCAAGCCAGGACCTTCATAAAGTGGAGGTCCGTTATTTTAAATCTCCGGCGGAAGAACTCACCAAAACCGGGGAATTCCCCGATATCATCACCGGCAGCTGGCTTAAAAGTGTTTCCACCCGGGCATTTTTTACCCCCCTGGACACTTTTTTCAGCAAGAATGTGATTTCCCGGAGGGATTTTTATCCCCGCATACTGGCCCTGGGTAGGATTGATAATAAGCAGTACCTCCTCCCGGTGGCCTTTAATATTCCCGCCCTGGTTTTTTCCCGGGAAACCGGGGCCCTCATTTCAAATCCCTTTATCATCGGATTTGAGGAAATAAAGACCCTGGGGAAGGAACACAACGCCGAAACCGGCGGAACCTATTCCCGGATGGGTTTTTCCCCGGTCTGGGATGATGAATTTCTTTTTACCGCCGCCAGTCTCTTTGACGCGGATTTCCGGGAGGCAAATCCCCTGGCCTGGGATGCCGCCGCCCTTGAACGGGCCATGGTTTACATCCAATCCTGGGTAAACGACGCCAATACGGGGATCCAGCAGGTGGAGGATTTTTCCTTCAAGTACTTCTTCGAGCCCCCGGTAAAACTGGTAAGCTCCGGGCGGATCCTCTTTACCTATATGGACAGCTCCCAATTATTCACCCTGGCGGAAGAACGGCGATCCAACCTCGATTTCCGGTGGATTACTGAAAAGAACACCATCTCCCTAAGCGAAGACGCGGTTTTTTACGGTATTTGCCCGAAGGGCAAGGCAAAAAAGGCCGCCGCCGCCTTTACCCGGTGGTTTTTCCAGCCGGAAACCCAGCGTCTGCTGCTGGAAATGAGCCGGAACATGCGGATAAACGAAACTTCCTTCGGCATCAGCGGGGGTTTTTCGGCAATCCGGGGCGTTACGGAACAAATTTTCCCCCGGTTTTACCCCAATCTCCTGGGGCACATGCCCCCGGAGGAGTTCCTTTCCCCCCCAAACGTGCTTCCCCGGAACTGGATCACCCTCAAGGAACGGATAATCCTTCCCTATCTGCGTGAACGGATCCGCAGCGCCAATAAGGATGATATCAGCCCCCTGGAACGGCGCATTTCCGACTGGTCCCGTTTAAACCGGGACTGAATCATTATAAAAAATTTTCAGACTCCGATACTAAATGTATAGGAGTTATGAAATGAATTACGGGGCCATGTCTGCAAACATACAACCCAGCATCGGATTTGCCATCAGCGCGTCCGGCGGGGGTAGAATGTCTCTGCCGGTTTCCCCTGCATCCTATATCTACTCCCATTTCAAACACGTTTCCGGGGTCCCCGCCCCCGAAGGCACCCAGGGCGTAACCATCAGCAAGCTTAAAATCCTCGATGTCCTTATCGAACAGCTTAGCCAGATGAAAAAGCGGACCGATATCTCCCCCGCAGAAGCGGGCAGCGTCTCCGAAGACCGGATCAACGCCCTCATCGACCAGTACGAGCAGCAGATCCGCCAGGCCAGCGCGGCAAGCGCCGTTATGCCTTACAATCCCAGCCCGATGCCGGCGGGAGCGCTTTTAAACCTGACCGCGTAAGACTTTTACCCGCATATACAGGCCTCGGCGTGTCCTTCACGATGTTCGCTCCGCTTGCGGACCCCGGTGGTATGCCCTATACTACAAGCATGAAACGGGGAACGGCCTGCAATGAAGGTAGACAAAACAAGGGCCGCCGCCCTTTTAGCACAGACCAAGGAGGCGCTCAAATGGCTGCTGACATTAAAAAAATGACCCGGCTGGCCCGCGATTTCGCGGCGGATGTAAAAACGGTACTGCCCGTAGACAAGGCAGTTCTCTTCGGCTCCTATGCCAAGGGCTATGCCACCGAGTTAAGCGATGTGGATATCTGCTTCTTTCTACCTGATTACGGGGGAAAAGAGCGGTACGAACTTATCGCGGAACTCTTGGGTTTAGGCGGAGCATTCGGCGGGAAATACGAGGAAATACCCTTTGAACCCTTGGTTTTTGAAACCGCCGATCTCGAAGACGACAATCCTTTTATCAAAGAAGTCCTGGCAACCGGCGTAGAGTTGCTATAAAAGCCCGTTCCCCTGTGTGCCGAATAACTCTGCTACTTTAAACGATAAGAAACAAAGGCTATTGTTTTATTATCCGGAGACCAGGGATTAACATTCATAGTTCCCTGGCCGCCAAAAAGATCCGCCAGCACTTTAAATTCACCGCCTTTACCGGACATAAGCCTGAGCTGCACATTCTTGTTTGGCGGATGTTTCCCCGGCTCCACATCTCCCTTCCTATAACTGATAAACACAACCCTTTCGCCGTTAGGCGACACATGGGGGAACCAGCTGTTGGAATCTTCGTCAAAGGTTATCTGGGTCTGATTTGAACCATCAACTTCCATACGCCACACCTGCATAAGCCCGGTACGGACAGAGTTAAACCAAATATGTTTACCGTCGGGGGAATATTCAGGGCCATCATCCAGACCGGGAAGATCCGTAAGCTGTTTTTCCCTTCCGCCCCAAACCGGAATCGTATAAATATCAAACTGACCGTTCCGTTCGCCGCAATAGGCCAGGGTACGTCCATCGGGGGACCAGCCATGCAAATAACTCGGAGCAATGGGAGTAATAAGAACCGGTTCACCGCCAACGAGGGGTACCAAATATACCCTGGAAAGACCGTCTTCAATGGCTCCATGACTTATACCGATAGATTTGCCATCGGGGGACAAAACATGATCATTATTGATAAAGGACATGGCTCCCGTATATATTTCTGTAATTGTCCCGATATGAAGATCATAACGGTAAATCCGGCCATTGCGATTAAAAATCAGGTAGTTTCCATCCTGGGTCCAGTTAGGCGCCTCAATGGTGTCTTCAAATTCCCGCAGTACGGTTCGCTTACCCGTATCTACATTCAGGGTTTCCAATATACTGTAGGTACCCCGATCGGGAAACGTCTTTGGTTCCTTCAAAACTTGCATAATATCCGCTACAATATATCTGATCTTATGATATGTCAATTGATGAGTTTGATCTGGGCACCCTTGAAATAAGAGCGCCCTTTTAGTAACATATAGTTAGAAATAATGGACCTATGGAGGAGTACCAATGAAAGTAGAAGCGTTAAAACACGCAGGTTTGAAGAAGTGGATCGAGGAGGCCGTGGCCCTGATGAAACCGGACGCGGTGGAAGTTTGTGAAGGCACCCAGACCGAGTATAACCACATGATCATGGTGAACATGGCCGCAGGGCTCGCCACCCCCCTGAACGCGGGGAAACTGCCCGGCTGCGTGCTCTTCCGCTCCGACCCCTCGGACGTGGCCCGGGTTGAAGACCGGACCTTTATCTCCAGCAAAGACGAAAGCGACG
>BNVE01000085.1 GCA_025997875.1 Spirochaetia bacterium | reverse complement strand
CTGAGAGTTTTTCGCTATTGCCCCTTCGGCGACAAAAACCGGGTGCGCTTATATCAACAAGCCCGGTTTCGTTCTCTCCCGGATCCTTCATACGAAGTATCTGTTTAACTATAGACCCGCAGGGGGGACAAGTCAAGAAGAGTGTTATCTTATTTGCTTGAAAATTCCCGAAAATTCCCCTATTGTTAAGAATAAAGACATAAATGGACGAGGGCCGCAAGGAAACCTTACATGAAGTTCTGGAACTTGTGAAACAGGGGTACACAGCGGAACAGATCGAAGCAAAATTGTCCACCGGAACAGAACCGGCCTTTCCCCGAAGAAATCAAAAAGCTTTAGCTGTGCAGGCAGGAGGAAGGGATCATGCGGGCGGAGGGCAATGGTTCTCTCTTCCTTCGTGTCCTCTGCGATTCTAATCGATCATACGTCCCTTCGGGCCGTTTGCCGATAGGAATGTATTTACCGCAATGCTATTCAGCATTGCGACGTCATTAGCAAGGCCATCACCTTCGCATCCCCCACAATGTTGCCGATGATCGCGTACTCATTCGGCTGATGGGCGGTGTCGTCGATGCGGCACCAGACCGCCGAATCGATCCCCTCGTTGCGGAGATATGCCCCCACGGTCCCCCCGCCGATGCCAATGGGCCTGGTCTTGACACCGTAAACTTCCGCAACGCTTTTGGAAAGCAGTTTTACCAGCGGGGCATCGGCGGAAGTAGGTTTTGATTCCATGCATTGAGGGGTAGTGTAGGTGATAGTAACCCTGTGCTTTGCCTCCACCTCCGCCTTGATGCGGTCGATTTCCGCCAGCACGGTTTTGACCGGATAACGGGGGAGGATGCGCATGTCCATGCAGAACACGTCCTCGCCGGGGATGGTGTTGATGTTGGGGACATTGGCCTCCTTTTTGGTGGGCTGGAAGGTGGAATAGTCGGGCTCAAAGAGGCTGTCGTGATCGGAGAACTTTTCCGAAAGCCCGTAGTGAAGCCGCACCGCCAGGTCCGCCCCGGCAAGGTGGGCGTTGGCCCCCTGATCCGGCCGGGAGCCGTGGGCCTGGAGTCCGTGGGTGGTAAACCGCGCCCAGACCAGGTTCTTCTCGGCAATTTCGATGGAGACCCCCTGGCTGTCACCGCCGTCGGGGATAAGGACCATATCGTCCTTGCGGAAAAGGTCCGCGGGAACCTTAGTTCCCTGATTCTTGAGAAGCCAGTCGATACCATAAGCGCTGCCGTTTTCCTCGTCCGCTGCAAAAAGCAGCTTTACTGTGTGGGAGGGGGCGATCCCCTGCCTGACCAGGGACAGGGCTGCCAGCACCGATGAAACAAGCCCCTGCTGGTTATCCTCCACCCCCCGGCCGATAAGGCGCGGACCCAGCGGCGTGCCATCGGGACGGGTTCCACCATCGGCCTGAACCACCGTCCAGGGATCGCTCTGCCAAAGGCCTGCCTCCCCGGGCGGCACCACGTCGATGTGGCTCATGATCCACAGCCGTTTTGTATCGGCCTTCCCCGGAATGGTCGCCACCAGACTGGGCCGGACCCCGCCCTTTGCCCGCGCGTCCGGGGCATCGTAGCGTTCCAGTTGGCTAATGCCCTGGGCCCTAAGCCATGCTTCCAGAAACACACACTTGTCCAGCTCACCCTCCCCGCCGGCATCGGGGGAAATAGCGGGCCGCTTGCACAACTCCGTTTCCAGTTCAACAAGAAGGGGAACGCTGTTATCAATAAAGCTGAAAATCTTGTCTTTCACTTTCAGTACCTCGTAATTATTTAGGATTAAGAAGATCAACCACAAGGAACCGAAAGTTCCAGGACACAGAGAATATTAAAAATTCTTAATCTTCCTCTGTGAACTCTGTGTCCTTCTCTGTGTTCTCTGTGGTTAATCTTCTTCTATATGCTTATTGTAAACGTCCCAACTGGTTTTGATGAGCGTTTCCATGTCCGAATGTTTCGCAGTCCAGCCCAAGACTTCATGGGCGAGCCCCGATGAAGCGGTGAGCCTGGCGGGATCGCCGGGGCGGCGGCCTACGGTTCTGGCGGGGATGGGCTTGCCGCTTACCTTCCGGGCAATTTCGATCACCTCCAGAACAGAGCTGCCGGTTTCACTTCCCAGGTTGACCGAGAGGCTCTTCCCGGTGCGGCTGATGTAGTCCAGGGCGGCCGCGTGGCCCGTGGCAAGATCGCTCACATGGACGTAGTCCCGGATGCAGGTGCCGTCGGGGGTGTCGTAGTCGTCCCCAAAAATCTGCACTTCTTTGCGGATGCCCGCGGCGGCTTCCATGATGATGGGGATAAGGTTTGCGGGGTTCTGCTCAAGCCCGGCGATCCGGCCCTTTACATCGTAGCCCGCCGCGTTGAAGTAGCGCAGGGCCGCAAAGTGGATTCCCTTAAGCTTGTCGTACCAGCCCAGGAAGCGTTCGATTTCGAGCTTGGTAAAGCCGTAGTAGTTCTCCGGATTGGCGGGGTGCTCCTCGTCGATGGGGAGGTACTGGGGTTCCCCGTAAACCGCCGCGCTGGAAGAAAAGACGATGTTCTTAATCCCCGTTTCCGCCGCCGCGTTGAGGATGTTCATGGTCCCGTTGATGTTGTTGATCGAGTACTTCTCCGGCCTTACCATGGATTCCCCCGCAGCTTTGGCCGCCGCCAGATGTACGATAGCGTCAAAGGGCGCCCCGGTCTTCCCGCCCACAGCGCTGCCCGCCAGAGCATCCGGGTTACCCGATGCCGCCCGTAACAGGCCCGCATAGTCCAGGATATCCCCGTGGATAAAGCGGGCTTCGGGAAACAGGTTCCGCCGCAGGCCGCTCGAAAAGTTATCAAACACCGTTACCTGGTGTCCCTGATCCAAAAATTCCCGGGCCACATGGCTTCCAATGTAGCCCGCGCCCCCAATGATTAATATATTCATAACTTAAGTATAGACCGAAGTGAATTTTTTTTATAGTTACAAAAGTACTATGCCTATCCCGAAAAACGGCGATATACTAAAACCGTGAAGCGCCTGTTCCGGCTTGTTATCATCATCTTTAGTATCCTCTCCCTGGGGGCCTTTCTCCTGTCCTTCTCTATGGTCAGGAACCTGTATATACGCTATTCCGCAGAGGGGAACGCCCCGCTGAATTACCATTTTTCTCTGTACCTGCCGGACAACCGGAACTCCTTCTTTACCGGCATTATCCGGGGGGCGGAACGGGCGGCGGCGGAGGCAAACGCGGCGATTTCAATCCATTCAATCGATCCCGGAAAAAACGAGCTGGAAATGGCCGCCTATACCGGGGTTGACGGGGTTATCGTCTGTCCCTATCTGGAGGATGCCCTGGCCCGCAGGCAGCTTGATAAACTGGGCCAGATTCCGGTGGTCATCATCAACCACAATGTCCCCAACGACAGGCCCTGGCCCTTTATCGGCGCCAACAACTTTGATATGGGCCGCAGGCTTGGGACCGAAACGGGAAGGATAAGCGACGGCCCCATAGGGCTTGCCCTGGTGTACAGCGATAAGTCGCCGGGTATCTACGGCGAACGGGAACTGGTGGAAATGGGCATTGCCGCCACCCTGGGGGACAGGCTTGAAACGCCCATCCTGGAATTCCGCACCAACCTGAACCCCCTGGATGCGGAGGCCCTGCTCTACCGGCTGTTCCGCGCCAACCCGGCGGCAGCTTCCTCGGCGGCCCCCCGGGCCGATATCAATACCATCATTTTTACCGATGCCAACGATACCCTTGCGGCCGCCCAGACCATTATCGACATGAATCTGGTAGGACGGGTCCAGGTGATCGGGTTCGGGGATGATCCGGGGATTCTGGAAAATATCAGGAAGGGGGTAATAGCCGCCACTGTGGTAACCAACCCCGACCGGATTGGCTACGAGGCGGTACGATCCCTGCTGGCCCTGCGGGACACGGGCTATACTTCCACCTCCATCGATACGGGCATCGAGATTATCGACCGGTTGAACATACCATGAGGAGCCTGCAATGAGGAGCGGACGCAGATGAACCATTGGCCCGGGCCGAAAATTCCCCGCCGCATTTCCCGGTCCTTTCGGGTACAGATGCTGTTCAGCATCTTCGGCGCATTTCTGCTGCTGGTACTCTCCACCGGCTACACCCTGATCTCCGCAAAAAATCTGCAAACCATTTTGAACAACAGTTTTGAACAGGAACGGTTTATCAAGTCCATACAGGAAGACCTTATCTCCTATCAGGGCCCCCTGCTGGATTACCTGTCTACCCGGTCTTCCAATGCCCTCTCGCAGATACTCATCGACTCCCAGACACTGCGGCGGAAGGTTCCCGCCTTTACCCCCGTTACCGCCGGCCGGGTGGAAATAAAAGAACGGGAACTCTACTTTCTTATCCATTCTTACCTGGATCTGGCGGATGAAGCGATGGAGGCAAAACGGGGCAGAAACATTGCCGCCTATACCCGGATCTACGATGAAATGGCAGGATTACTGTCATATATCAATGCGGAAATTGAAGCGATCAGCATTGGGCGTTTCCGCAACCAGACCGATTCCTACGGCCTGTTCATCGCCGGGGCGGGGACCGTACAGTTCCGGAACCTTCTGTTTATCATCTTTGTTTCAATCCTCGCAGTATTGCTGCTCCTCAGGTCCGTAGGACGGGTTACGGACCCCCTGGTGCGGCTTTCAGCCATGGCAGCGGAACTGTCGGCGGGGAATTTCGATATTGAAGATATTACCGCCGATTCGGTGCGGGAAATGGAACAGGTGGTGGACGCCTTTAACCGGATGAAAAACGAAATCCGCAATTTTATTGAGGAGATCCGCCTGCAGGAAAACATCAAGGGAGAATATATGCAGGAGCGGATGCGGAACATGAAGATGGAAGGACTGGTGCGGCGCATGGAGATCTACGCCCTCCAGGCCCAGATGAACCCCCATTTCCTTTTCAACACCCTGAATACGGGGATGCAGCTTGCCATTGTGGAGGGGGCCGACCGGACCGGGGAATATATGGAATACATGGCAAAACTGTTCCGGCATATCATCCGCAACAAGGAAATCATCGTGCCCCTGCGGCACGAAATTGAAGGGCTTAACTACTACTTTTATATTTTAAAAGTACGGTTCCCCAAAAATCTTGATTTGGTGCTGGACTACGATGAGGCCCTGCTGGATTCCTGCAAAGTACCGGTGTCAATTTTGCAGCCCCTGGTGGAAAACTGCATCATCCATGGGTTTAAGGACACCGCCGCGGGGTCCGCTGAAACCGGGCAGGCTCCCCGTTCGCTCATCATTGTCAGGGCGGAACAGCAGGGGCCCCGGCTCGTCCTGTCTGTCCGGGATAACGGCCGGGGCATGGAAAGGGAAACCGTAGAAAAACTGCTCCACCCCCAGCACATTGATGAATCATCCGCTTCCCGGGTCATGGGGCTGGAAAACGTTATCCAGCGGCTCTACTTTTTCTACCCCGATGATCCGGAGCTTATCGCCATCCGGAGCGGTCATGCGCCTGATCAGGGAACCGCCATCATCATCAGCATTGATACCGGGAGACCGCCATGTACCGCGTTTTGATTGTGGATGATGAGGAGCCGGTTCTGGACAGTTATGGGTTTATGCTGAAAAGCGCCGCTGGTTTTACCCTTGCAGGAAAGGCCCGCACCGGCTATGACGCATTAAAGCTGATCTATGAATTGCAGCCCGATCTGGTGTTCATGGACATCAATATCCCCGGCATGGACGGACTTGAGGTAATCGCCGAGGTGCACAAAAAATTTGCCTCCATGGTTTTTATCCTTTCCACCGCCTATGAACGGTTCGATCTTGCCCAGCGGGCCATCCCCCTGGGGGTGTTCGACTATCTGGTAAAGCCCGTGTCAAAGAAAACCTTTTTCGCCGCCCTGGAAAAAGTACGGGAGCATCTGGACTCCCGGGCTGCCGAATCGGAACAGGAACTTTCAGCGAAGCTCGGCCCGGAGGGGGAAGCGGATATCCGGCAGTACCTACGGAAGATCATCTGGAAGGCGGCCACAGCCCGGGAATGGGAACAGTACCGGGAGCGCTTTGCCTTTCCCTCGGACAAGGGGATTGTCTGCATCGTGGAATTGGGGGAATCGGCGGATGGCAATACGATTATGGAGAAACTCTCCCTGCGCTACCATTGCCGCCACGATGTTGTCCTGAATCAGGGATTCTACCTTATATTGGGGGACATTGACCGGGAGGAACTGGCAGCATATATAGAAAAGCTGCTCCAGGAATATAATTACGGTCTTGGCGGTTTATACCACGGAAGCGAACTGCACCAATCCTGCAGCGAAGCCCTGGAGGATCTGCGCCGGAAGCTGAAGGGGAGCGGCGCCGGCATGGATGGGGATGCGCAAAACCGGGAACAACAGCAGATCAAAATGCTTCGCCGGAAAACCGGCATTGCCCCTCCCGAAGAAACAGAAAAACTATTTTGCGATCTCTGGAAAGCTGTTTTCAGCTCCCGGGAATTTGCTGTGGCAAAGGCAAAGATGGCGGCGGTCTTTATGTTCCTTATGGACGACTGCTCAGGCTGTTACAGCGGTCACGCAGAAACGCTGCCGCCCTTCAATGCGGCGGAGGAGATCATGGCCCTGCCGGACCTTGCCGCATGGGAAGCCTGGGCCGCCCCCGCCTTTGAGCAAATCCAGCGCCAGGCAAATCTCCGCCGTTCCGGGAGCTTCCCCCTGCCCCTGGTAAAGGCCATCGAATATATCCATGACCATTACGCCGAAGGTATCCAACTGCCCAACGCCGCCGAAGCGGCCCAGGTTTCCGCCGCCTATTTAAGCCGCCTCTTTTCGGAATACCTTAAAACCAATTTTATCGATTATGTTACGGAACTTCGGATCGCCCGGGCGGAAAAACTTATCCGGGAATCCCGGATGAATATCAAGGAAATCGCCTTTGCGGTGGGGTATCAGGACCCCAATTATTTCAGTAAAATTTTCAAGAAGATCACCGGATTGTCCCCCCGGACCTTTGGGGCAAACCCGGAATAAGGAGATAGGAAAGTAAATGACGATACTCAAAGCTCAATTTGTTCAAGAATATTCCGACATTAGAGGTGAAGAGGTTTCAAATGAACTATAGGTCCTTAAAAATTACCAATTTTCGTGCAATCAACAGCCTGGAAGCTGACGATTTCAAGCGGGTAAACCTTATAACCGGCAAAAACAACTGCGGAAAAACCACCTTCCTTGAGGCATTGTTTTTGATTTCAGGTATGTCAAACCCCCAACTTCCGATCGTTATTAATAATTTTCGGGATCTGATACTCAATGGGGATGACAATTTTAGCTTTCTTTTTAACAAATTAAATTTTTCCCCTATCCCGGAAATTTCTGCCGGCATTAATAGCCATACAAGGTCCATTAAAATAAAGCCACGATTTGGTACCGAATCAGGAAAATCAATAATCACTACCAGCAAGGAAGTTTCAATCAACGGTCTAATCATTGAATTTTCTGATTCAAATGTAAAGGGTACATTTAAAAATGAAATTTCATTACGGGAAAGCAAGGTGTCTGACCCGTCCGGATACAAAGAAACCTTAGTTTGTGTTTTCTACAATACACAATTCGCTTTAGTACAACTGGATAGAAAAATTGAATTACTCCTGGTAAACAAACAACTCGGCAATATCATTACGGTATTACAGGAAATTGATAATAGAATAAGCGATTTAAGGCTGGGCGCAAACGGTATGATTTATGCCGATGTTGGTTATGATAAACTTATCCCCATAAATATCATGGGCGATGGCATCAGACGCATATTGTCAATAATCGCCAATATATCCGGCTGCCGGAATGGAATACTGTTGATAGATGAAATCGAAAATGGCTTCCATTATTCGTCGCTTGAAATTCTGTGGCGGGCAATATTGAAAACCGCTGAGTTGTATAATGTTCAACTTTTTATTACTACCCATTCTCAGGAATGTATAGCCGCCCTGTCGTCTGTTTATAAGAATAATCAGGATGATACTATCAGGCTCTACAGAATTGAAAAAAGCGAAAATTCCCATAGGGTGTTCAAATATTCTGCGGAAATGATTGCCACAGGAATGGAATCCAATTACGAGGTCCGCTAAAATGGAAAAGAATCGCAAAGCGGAAAAGGTAAGCCTTCTCGTGGTTGAAGGAAAGGATGAATACAATTTCTTTACATCATTGATAAAGCATTTGCTTTTAACTGACATACAGATTGTAGATGTGAAGGGAAAGGATAACTTTAAAAATGAATTTTCCCTGCTGGTTCAATCTGAGAATTTTTATGGTATAGTCAAAAAAATAGGGTTTGTCCGTGATGCGGAAGAAAAAGAGGCTGCGGCGGCATTTCAGAGTATATGTGGAATCCTCAAAACCTATAATTTACCGATTCCTCACGCGCCAAACACCGTAATTGACCAAAATGGCCGGAAGGTGGCCATTTTCATTATGCCTAACAATAAAGACAGCGGTATGCTGGAGGACCTCTGTATTGAATCCCGAAAAGCCGATCCGGTCTGGAATTGCGTAGAAGCCTTTATCAAATGCTATTGTCCGTTAATCGAAAAAGATAACTATAATAGTTCAAAGGCGAAAATCGGCGCTTTTTTATCAACAAGGGTTCCCATAGAAAAGGAATTGGGTTTCGCTGCTCAACACCATGTCTGGGACTTTGACAATCCCTGTTTTAATCCGGTTAAAGATTTCCTTATAAACTTATTTGGTTGAAGGTATTTATGAATTCCATGAAACCCTTGGCCGTTATTTTCCTGATTACCACCCTCCTGTCCTGTTCGCCAAAGAACCCCGCCCCCCGGACCTTCCCGTCCCCCGAGCCGGGCAGGCCGTCCCCCGCTGCCATACAGCCCCGGCAGCCGGGTAATGAAAAAAAAGTTACCATCGGCATTTCCATCGCCACCGCCACCTTTATCCTTGAACGGTGGAACAAGGACATGAAGGTCTTTTCCGGCGCGGCAAAGGAGCTGGGGGCCGATGTGCTGGTGCAGCTTTCCGCCGGGGGAATCCGGGAGCAGATAGCCCAGATAAACTATATGGTTACCCAGAACATTGATGTCCTGGTGGTCATTACCCACGATTCGGAGCTGATCGCCGCTTCCATTAAGCAGGTCCGGGACGCGGGAATCCCCGTTATCGCTTACGACCGGATGATCCTGGGGGTACCCATCGATGCGTATATTTCCTTTGACAGCCGGGAGGTGGGCCGCCAGTACGGACAGGCCCTGATCCGCGCCGTTCCCCGGGGAACCTACCTGGTGGCAAACGGCTCCCTCCACGATGTGAACAGCTTTGACATCAGCCAGGGGCTGCACGAGATCCTCGATCCCCATATCAAGGCGGGCAGCATCAAAATTGGGCAGGAGATTTGGCTTGAGGAATGGAGCTTTGACGAAGCCCTGGAAAAGATCGGCGCCGTCTTCGAGGAAACCACCGCCTTTGACGCCATTGTCTGCGGCAACGACGCCATCGCCAGCGCGGCGATTCAGCTTTTATCCGAGCGGCGTCTCGCCGGGAAGGTGGCGGTGGTCGGCCAGGACGCGGAACTGATCAGCTGCCAGCATATCGTCGAAGGGCTGCAGCTCATGACCGTCTATAAACCCATCGGCAAACTGGCCTCCCGGGCGGCCCGGCTTGCCATGGCCATCGCAACAAAGGAGGCGTTTCCCCCCGACACCCTCCTGGAAAACGGCAGCGGCGCCCCGGTGCCTTCATATATAGAAAGACCTCTGGCGATTTATAAGGAGAATATGGACGCGGTTATCAAGGACGGGTTTCATTCCTACGAAGACGTATACCGCAATGTGGGCCTATAGTATTATATTGATATCAAAACATTCCCCATTAGCCCGGCCGGAACGGACGCCGGGGGGGATAATTCCCTGCTTTTGTCAATATTTTACGATACCGAAAAATGACATATCAGGGTATAATAAATTGGTAAACACGTTGTGTTTGATTCAAGTTTAACGGAGGAATTATAATGAAGAAAATTTTAGCAGTAATGTTGGTCCTTTGCATCGGGACCTTCGCCTTTGCCGGTGCTGGTGGCCAGAAGGCTTCGGGATCGGCTTCTTCGGGTTCAGCCTTAATCGGCATTGCCATGCCCGAGACCCATGTCCAGCGCTGGATAAAAGACGGGGCATCCCTCAAGAGCTTTGCCGAATCCCGCGGCTACCGGGCCGAAACCGCCTTTGGCGATGCGGACCAGAGCGTACAGAACCGGCAGATCGAAGGCTTCCTGACCCAGGGCGCCAAGGCCCTCGTTATCGGCAGCATCAATGAAGGGGTTATCTCCGCCGTGGCCAGTGCCGCCCAGGATAAGGTAGCGGTTATCGCCTATGACCGGATCATCTCCAACTCCGCCGACTATGACTACTACATCACCTTTAACAACTTCAAGGTCGGCCAGTTCCAGGGCCAGGGCATTGAACAGGGGCTGAATCTGAAAGCCGCTACCGCCGCCAATCCCAAGTACATCACCCTCTTTGCGGGGTCCCCCACCGACGGCAACGCCTTCTTCTTCTTTGACGGCGCCATGAGCGTCCTCAATCCCTATATCGACAGTGGCGTCCTCAAAGTCGTAGGGCCCTATCCCAAGACCTCAAAAGATACCGCCAACTTCCAGCGGATCGCCACCGAAAACTGGTCGGCCCCCATTGCCAAGACCCGGATGGAAAATCTCCTGAACAACGACGCCCGGAACGTGGTTCTTGACGCGGTCCTCGCCCCCAACGACACCCTGGCCCGGGCCATCATCGAAGCCTGCCTTGCGGACGCCAAATACGCCGCCGCCGGCAAGCTCCCCGTGGTAACCGGTCAGGATGCGGAAGCGGATTCCACCCTGTCCATCAAGAACGGCCAGCAGTACATGACCGTATTCAAGGACACCACCAAACTGGCGGAAGCGGCCATCATTCTGGCGGATCAGGTCCTCAAGGGCCAGCCCATCAATATCCCCGGCGCCACCCTGGCTTCCGGCGATCTCCTTTCCATCGGCGATACCGGCAAGAAGGTGGTAAAGGCCTACCTGCTGGAACCCATCTCTATCACCAAAGACAACTGGCAGACTCCTGTCCAGGCAGGGTTCTATACTCCCGAAGAGGAAGCCCGGCTTAAGTAAAAAACCTCTCGTGAAGAAAATGTGATATAATGAGGGACGGGGAGTTTCGGCTTCCCATTCCTTACTATTTGGGGGCAGGAATGAGTGATGAATATATCCTTGAAATTGAAAATCTGACCAAGGAGTTTCCCGGTGTGCGGGCCCTGGATCGGGTTAATCTCAAGGTTAAGAAAGGGGAAATCCATTCCCTCTGCGGGGAAAACGGCGCGGGAAAATCCACCCTCATGAGTGTTATCAGCGGGGTTTACCCCCATGGCAGTTATGAAGGCCGGGTGATTTACAAGGGCCATGAAACAAATTATCACAGCGTCAAGGACAGCGAAAAAGAAGGGCTCGCCATTATCCATCAGGAATTGGCATTAAGTCCCTATCTTTCAATTTATGAAAATATTTTTCTTGGGCACATGAAGACCACGCCTTCCGGAGAAAAAGCTCCCGTTGGAGCCTACCGGTTTGGCATTATTAACTGGGATTTTTATATAAAGGAATCGCAAAAGTATTTGGACCAGGTGGGGCTTAAAGAAAACCCCGCCACCATCGTCAGCAAACTGGGGGTGGGAAAACAGCAGCTCGTAGAAATTGCACGGGCCCTTTCCAAAGAGGTGGATCTCCTCATTCTTGATGAACCTACCTCCTCGCTCAACGATGATGAGAGCAACCATCTGCTGGACCTGATCCTGGAGTTTAAGCGCCAGGGTATCACCTCCATCATGATCTCCCACAAATTAAACGAGGTCCTTAAAATCGCCGACAGCGTTACGGTGCTTCGGGATGGCAGGTCCATCACCACCTTTGATGTCAAAGGGGACAAGCTGACCGAGGCCATGCTGATCAAGGATATGGTGGGCCGTGATTTGACCCACCGTTTCCCGGAACGGAAAAGTTCCCCCGGCGAAACTATCATGGAAGTGAAGAATTGGACCGTGTATCACCCCGAATACCACACCATTAAAGTGGTAGACAATGTTTCTTTCTACCTGCGGAAGGGGGAGATCCTGGCCTTCTGCGGCCCCATGGGGGCAGGCCGGACCGAGCTGATGATGAGCGTCTACGGCCGGTCCTACGGTTCCCGGAGCGAAGGGGAACTGTACCTTCACGGTACGCAGGTCAGGCCGAATTCATCAGGGGCCGCCATCAAGTCGGGGTTGAACTATCTTTCCGAAGATCGTAAAGGTCTGGGGCTCATCCTTATACAGGATATCAAGACCAATATTTCCACATCCTCCCTGGGGAAACTTTCCCATGCGGGGGTGGTGGACGCCCAACTGGAAATTGAAAAGGCGGAAAAGTACCGCGATGAATTGAAGATCAAAACTCCGTCGATCAATCAGTATACCCGGAACCTTTCCGGCGGGAATCAACAGAAGGTGGTGGTCAGCCGCGCCCTGTTGGCGGACCCGGACATTTTTATCGTGGACGAGCCCACCAGGGGAATCGACGTGGGGGCCAAGACTGAAATCTACGGTATCCTCAACGACCTTGTGGCCCAGGGTAAGAGCGTTATCATGGTGACATCGGAACTTCCGGAAGCGCTGGGCCTGGCGGATCGTATCTATGTTATGAACGAGGGAAAAATCAAGGGTATGCTCATGCATGAGGAAGCTACCCAGGAAAAGATCATGCAAATCGCACTGGTAGGATAAGGAGAAAGAAATGAGTGACAGTCTTGCTAAAAAAAATAACGTCCTTACTCTGATAAAAAGTAATATCCGAAGCTATACCATGTTTCTGGTGTTGGTGGCGATCATGCTGGTCTTTTCATTCCTCACCAAGGGAACCAACCTTAATTCCCGGAATTTTACCAACATTTTTATCCAGTACAGTTATGTGCTTATCCTCGCGGTAGGCATGGTGCAGATGATGATCCTGGGCAACATCGATCTTTCGGTGGGCTCGGTCTGCGCCTTTATCGGGGCAATCAGCGCCATGATTTATAATACCGGCGCGGGGATGGTTCCTACCCTGCTGGCGTCCCTTCTTATCGGCCTTTGTATCGGCGCCTTTCATGGTTTCTGGGTGGCCTATCTGAAAATCCCCGCGTTCATTGTTACCCTAGCGGGTATGCTCCTTTTCCGGGGCCTTACCTACATCATCACCAAAATCAACCCCATCGGCCTTAAGGACGATGGCTATAAGCAGATGGCTTCGGGAATGGTGAATGTTCCGGCGCTGGATTCGGGGGAGAATATCCACTACAGCGCCCTGATCATCGGGGTGGCCATTTTCATCATCTATGCGGCGGTGGAGTGTATTTCCCGGCAAAAGCGGATACGGAATAAATTTGAAATTACCCCCTTGCCCTTTTTTGTCGGGAAGCTGGCCATATTGGGGGTCCTTATCATCGGCCTGGCCCAGCGCTTCGCCACCTACCGGGGCCTCCCCAACGTGGTCATCGTTTTGGGGATTACGGTACTGGTCTTTAATTTCATCATGAAAAACACCGTCCTGGGCCGCTACATTTATGCCGTTGGAGGTAACGCCCGGTCGGCAAAACTTTCGGGGATCAATTCCGAACTGGTGACCTTTCTGGTGTTCTGCATCATGGGTGTGCTCACCGGTCTTGCGGCGGTGGTCTCCACGGGTTACATGAACAGCGCCCTTCCCCAGGCAGGTAACCTCTTCGAGATGGACGCCATTGCCGCCTGTTACATCGGCGGGGTTTCCGCCTCAGGTGGTATCGGTACTGTCTTTGGAGTTATCATCGGCGGCCTGGTGATGTCCGCCATTAACAACGGCATGTCCCTGATGAACCTGGGCCAGCACTACCAATACGTGGTCAAGGCCGCAGTGGTGCTCCTGGCCGTGTTCTACGATGTCTACACCCGGCGCAAATCGGGACTGGGTTGAGTCACGCCGCGAGGTCCGACACAGCCTTCCCCGCCACCCCCGCGCTTCCCCATCCAGCGAACACCGGCAGGAGGAGGGCGGGGGCATTCCCGGCCAAGCGACATCTGGAATTCCCCGCTGTAGGAGACAAGCGCAGCGCAGGCTCCGGAAGCGGATTCTACAGGGGAGCGAGGTCGGGGATGCACACGCCCTCCTCCTGGTCTGTGTTAAGCCCCTTCGTTCCAATGCCCCACCTTGCGTATCTTCAAGTTCCTGTACCGCACCAGCACCGCGGGGTTCCGTGTGCAGAGGTCATCAACTTCCCGAATCAGGATATTCTTGATGATCGCCGCCGCCTCGTCCGGATCGGTCTGTGCGCCCCCGGCAGGTTCACTGATGACGCCGTTGATCACTTTGAATTCCAGTAAATCCGCGCTGGTGATCTTCATCAAAGCTGCGGCGTCCTTCGCCTTGGCGGCGTCCCGCAGCAGTATTGATGCGTAGCCTTCGGGGCTGATCACGGAGTAGATGGCGTTTTCCAGCATGTAGATCTTGTCCCCCACACAGAGCCCTAATGCGCCGCCGGAGCCCCCTTCGCCGATGATGACGCAGACGATGGGGGTCTTGAGCTGGCTGAAGTCCCGGAGGTTATGGGCAATGGCTTCACCGATGCCCCGTTCCTCCGCGCCCAGCCCGGGATAGGCCCCGGCGGTGTCCACAAAGGTGATGATGGGGCGGCGGAATTTTTCAGCTTCCCTTGCAAGGCGCAGGGCCTTGCGGTAGCCTTCGGGGTTTGCCATGCCGTGGTTGCGGTAGACATTTTCCTTTAAGGTCCGGCCCTTCTGGTTGGCGATGATCGTCACGGGCCTGCCGTTCAGAAAGGCCAGGCCCCCCACAATAGCCGGATCGTCACCGAAGTAACGGTCGCCGTGGAGCTCGATAAAGCCGTCGAAGATGCGGTTGATGTAATCCAGCGAATAGGGCCGGTCGGGATGGCGGGCAAGTTCCACCCGCTTCCAGGTGATTTCCGCATTGGAGCCCGACTGTATCTTGGCCTCCAGCTTTTCCAGTTCTCGGGAAGCATCGATCCCCGACTCCTGAACCAGCTTTTTCAGTTCCTCTACTTTTTTTGTCAGTTCCGTGGTGTCCATTACATACGCTCCTTAATGCCGGAGCTGTCTGATGGAGCGGCCCGGTGCAGATCGATGAGCTCTGAAAGGATACGTTTCTGATCCTGGCGCTTCACGATCATGTCAACAAAACCTTTTTCAAGCTGAAACTCCGCCCGCTGGAAACCTTCCGGCAGGGTCTGCCGGATCGTGCCTTCGATGACCCGGGGGCCCGCAAAGCCGATGAGCGCCCCCGGTTCCGCAAGGGTGACATCGGCAAGCATGGCGAAGGAGGCGGTAACGCCCCCGGTGGTGGGATCGCAGAGGACGATGAAGAAGGGGAGGCCGGCCTTGTCCAGTTCCGCTGCGGCGCTGGAAGTTTTTGCCATCTGCAAAAGGGAGAAGATCCCCTCCTGCATCCGGGCGCCCCCGGAGGTGGTATAGATGATCAGGGGCAGTTTTTCTTCCGCCGCCTTGAGCATGGCCCGGGTAACTTTTTCCCCCACCACGGAGCCCATGGAGCCTCCCATAAAGTTGAAGGACATGAGCCCCAGGACCAGGGGCTTCCCCTCGATGGTACAGGTTCCGGTGATCACCGCATCCTTCATCTTGGCCTTCACTTCCGCTTCGGAAAGTTTTTCTTCGTACCCCGAGAGGTCGATGGGGTTAAGGGAAGTGAGGTTCGCGGAAAACTCAGTAAAACTGTTGGGATCGGTTAAGTACTGAATCCGGTCCCGGGGCTCCATGCGGTAATGGTAACCGCAGACGGGGCAGGTCTTGAGTGCGGCATCGATGGCTTCCTGTTTGTGCTGTGCGCCGCAGACCGGGCAGGGCGCAGGGTTTGTATTAAGAGAGGGCATTCTCCGCCTCCTTTTCGATAGTGCTGTAATAGGCTGTTCCGAAATTACCGGAACGGAAAACTGAATCCCGGATGATCCACTGCTGCGCTCTCCGGTTGGTTTTTATCCCTTCAATGTTGAGTTCCCACAGGGCCCTATCCATCCGCGCCAGTGCCTGTTCGCGGTCAGGGGCGTGGACGATGAGCTTTGCCACCATGGAATCGTAGTGGGGCGGAACCTTGCAGCCGGTATAGAGGAATGAATCGAAACGCACCCCCGGCCCGCCGGGTATGTCCAGCCGCGTCACCGTACCGGGACTCAAGGCATTGATCCGGCACTCGATGGCCCATCCGTTGATGCGGACTGCGGCGGGGTCGATTTCCATGCGGCCGGTGGTGCAGGCCAGTATCTGCTGGCGTATAATGTCCGTGCCGGTGATGAACTCGCTCACCGGGTGCTCCACCTGAACCCGGGCGTTCACTTCCATAAAATAAAAAGCGCCATCTTCCACCAGGAATTCAATGGTGCCCGCGCCGCAGTACTTTAAATCCCGGAACATCGCCACCGCCCCATCGGACATACGCTTCCGCATTTCCGGGCTCACGGCGGGGGAGGGACTTTCTTCAATCAGCTTCTGGTGATTTTTCTGAACCGTGCAGTCCCGCTCTCCCAGGACCGCCACATTGCCCTTCCCGTCGGCGATGATCTGGAGTTCCACATGCCGGGGATTTTCCAGATACCGTTCGATAAAGACCCTGCCATCGGCAAAGTTTGATTCCGCTTCCCGGCTGGCGATAGAAAGATTTTCTGCGAGGTCTTTTTCTTCGCGGACGATCCGCATCCCCTTGCCGCCGCCCCCCGCCGCCGCCTTGATGATCACCGGAAACCCAAGTTCCCCCGCGGCCTTTGCGGCGGCTTCCGGGTCCGACACCGCTTCTTCCGTGCCCGGCGTCACCGGCAGGCCGAAGCGTTTGGCGGTGTCACGGGCTATCACCTTGTCACCCAAAAGGTCGATGATATCCGGGTCCGGCCCGATAAAGATAAGGCCCTTTTCCCGCACCAGCCGGGCAAAGCCGGCGTTCTCCGAGAGGAAACCCACCCCGGGGTGTATGGCTTCGCAGCCTGAGTTGATCGCCGCCATGATAAGGTTGTTGCGTGAAAGGTAACTCTGCGCCGATGGCGGCGGACCGATGCAGACCGCCTGGTCCGCAAGCTTTACATGGAGGCTGTCCGCATCGGCGGTGGAGTAGACCGCCACGGTTTCAATCCCCAACTCCCGGCAGGCCCGGATGATCCGCACGGCGATCTCCCCCCGGTTGGCAATCAGTATACGGTGAACTGAAGTTCCTTCGACTGAAGTCCTCTGGACCTTGGTGTTTTGAACCGGAGTATGCCGGGCTGAATTTTGTGCTGCCAAAATGCCGCCCCTAAAGCCGCTTGACTTCAAACAGGGTCTGGCCGTATTCAACCAGGTCCCCGTTTGCCGCCTTTACCGAAAGGATTTCGCAGTCGAATTCCGCTTCCAGGTGGTTCATCATCTTCATGGCTTCCAGGATGCAGAGGGTGTCCCCCGCCTTAACTTTTGATCCTGCCCGCACAAAGGACGGCGCGTCCGGCCCCGGTGTGGCGTAAAAGGTTGCCACAATGGGACTGGTGATGGTTTCCCCTGCCGCGCCGGCAGAGCCGAGAACTACCGGGAGCCCTAAGTGCACTGCGGCGGCGGAACCATCAGCCGCACCACCGGCTTGAGCCGATGCAGGCAAAGCGCCGGCTGTGCCGGAAACTGCGCCGACGCCCGGCGCAGCGGTACGGGCAAAGGCCCCGTCCTTCCGCAAAATAAGATGGATGCTGCCATCGTCCAAATCCAGTTCCGCAATAGATCCGTCGTTGAACTTGTCCACCAGGGTTAACAACAATTTATCATTCATAATGTAATAACTCCTAATTAATGGACGCCGGGTTAACATCCGCTTCGTAATCAATACCGGGTACATCAAAACCGTGGGCTTCAAGGAAGTCGTGTTTGAACCCCGCAACATCGGTGGCGCTCAGGATATTGTCTTCGGTTACGCTGTCCATCCGCTCCAGGGTTGCCTTTTGGATATCATCCCGCATTTCCCAATCGTCGATGCGGATGCGCCCTTCGCCGTCCACAGGAACCTTGGCGGCGTCGCCGATGGCGTCGGCGGTGTAGAGCCGGTCCCGGTAGAGCCTGACGATCTGTTCGATGCAGCCCTCGTGGAGGCCCTTTTCCTTCATTACTTTAAACAAACAGGAAACGTAAAAGGGGATGATGGGGATCACCGCGCTTGCACGGGTAACCAGCGCCTTGTTCACCGATACCCAGGCATGCCGTTGGGTCCCGGCGAATTTTTGGTTGATGGCGCGGCCCGCCCGTTCCAGGTCTTCCTTGGCCCGGCCTATGGTACCGTTCTTGTAAATTGCCCAGGAAAGTTCCGGGCCGATG
>BNVE01000084.1 GCA_025997875.1 Spirochaetia bacterium | reverse complement strand
AAAAATTGGAAAGACGAGACAAGTGGGTTCAAAGGAATCAATCGTTGGGAAGATTAAAAGCGATGATGGCAGCATCTACTCCAAAGAGACACGCCGATGCGATGCTACGAGAATTGAGTCGGTATCTGGCTCTGGAAGAGAAATTATGAAGAAGTATGACCCCAACAATCCACCAGAACCAAAACGATGCGACCAGACCGCTCAAAAGAGGCAGGTTTATGAACTGGCTATGGGAAATAATTTACGAGAAGGAAGCGATGAGAGATGCCTTGGAGCGTCAAAGCCATATTATATTTATGTCGATGGTAAATTAAAATGGAACAAAGCGGCAGACAGACTGGTCTATGAATGGGCGATTAAGAAGGGACTAAGCAAGGAGCCACCAGTCCGCAGGTTAAGGTTGATAGATGTAAAGACTTACGAAGAATTGAAAACAGATCAACCAGCTCGGTGGTATGGTAGGAATAGTTGGTATTACAACAATAGAGCAATAGAATTGAGATTAAATAAATAAGCGAATAAGGTGAAAAGCACATCAATCTATACTCATACTTGAAGGTATTGAAAGATAAAAAATATGAGCGGTATTCTCTAAAAGTCGACTTGCATCATATAGTTCTATTTTTCCAGCCTCTTTTGTTCTTCATTTCTCTTTTTCGCCAAAAATTACGGCTTTTACTACATCTGTTTCTTCTACTTCTTCTGGTCATGCTGGGTATCCTCCTTCTTAATTCTACGTATTACAATTGTTCCACCTATACCTTCTGTTCGGTATGTGGTGTATAACGCCTCATTTTTTTCAAACCTTTCTTTCCATTCTTCAAAATCAGATTTTTTAACTTTTCTGACAGGTCTGTTCCTTTTCGCCCTTAATTCTTCTAATGTCATTTTGATAATTCCTTTATGTAATTTATTATAGTTCCTCTGCTGACACCTAATTTTCTCGCTAATTCAGCGTTTGACGGAAGATTAGGTTCATTCAATACTTTTTCAATGTATTGCTTACAAAGGTCTTTTCTTTTTGTCCTATTCTCTGGTGTTTTTAGTTTGCTGTCATCAATAGACTTGATTTGGTCTAAAAGGACTTGACAGTTTGCCGTGTGATATACACATACCTTCGTTGTCAAAGCATAACCCCACACCCCCTTTTCTATAATCCAATCCTGGTCCACTACCTTAACATTTGAGGACAACGCAGTAAATGAATAAGTATAGCCGAAATCAGCCGATTTTATTGTATTTATATCCTTATACGCAAAATAAAGGTTTTCCAGATTTATGACACGGCTACAAGCAACATACAAGGCCCGCATTCTTAAATCCGGATTTTGATACTCCCTACAAAGCGAATCAAGATGAACAATCAAGTCGCCTTTTACGGTCTGTCCTTGAACGCCGTGGAAGGTAGTAGCAAAGTTGGGAATAAAATAATCTTCAAAAATTGATTTTTCAAGAGAAATAGCGTCAGAATGTCTCTGGTTCCATAAAACAACATCATATTCTGTAATATCAATTATCTTAAATAATTCATTATTATACCAAAACGCCTTATCAAATCTTGTTTCCGACCCATTTCTATAACCAATTTTAGTCCTTCCGTTGGCGGCTATTTTATAGTCCCGCCCTTTCACGGGACTACCCTTGACCAATTTGAATAATTTATTGTATTCAGTTATTGATTTATTTTCATAGGTCACGAATAGAGTTTTATCATTAGACCTTTCTGCCTTCCGTTCTTCAATAACAGACCAGTCAATTTTATTATTCAATAACCCTTCAAGAAATAAGTGTAATCGTATGTCTATTGACCGATAAGGTTTTATTAAAACATAAGTTTCATCAATCCAGTCCGGTCTTATTGGCGCACCTTCTACTGGTAATAATTGGTTAAAATCGCCTATAAGAATAAAATTGTGGTAAGGTCTCGCTTTAACCATCATTTCTAACTGCTGCTGGTTTAACATTGATGCTTCATCAATTACTATTGTGGCTCTTTTATTAGATGGTTTAGTAATTTCGTTAAACCAAGGATTATCCTTGTTGAAGCCAAAATGTTTATGTATTGTTTTTCCATTGATAAGTGAAGCGCATTCATTTGTCATACCAGTAAAATACCAGTCTTTATGAATGTTTCTGAGCCTGTTTGCGAGAAATGTTTTTCCAGTCCCCGCTCCTCCGGTAATTAAAATTATCATTATTCAGCCTTGGCCGGATATTCTGCCGCCGCAGAGAACAGGTTAAGTTTTCCAACTCGGTAGGCCGGTGATTTTCCGTCAAACCTGTTCTGTATAATTAGTCTGGGTTTTTGGAATCAATCTAATTCATATTCATCCGATGATAAATCTCCACTTAAAATTATCTCTTTCTTTCCTTTGTCATATTCCCTTTCAAGCAGCTCAACTTCGTTTTCAGTCAATTTCACTATGGTAAGTTCTTTATACATTTCGGGGTTTTCAGCCTCTAATACTTTGTCATTGATGTAGAAATCGGATATTTTTCTTTTCCACTCTACATATTGCGATATACAACCTTCAATATTTTTACTTTCATATTCATCCGGCTTGCTTGGAACTTTTTTAACATAATAGTCTAATGTCTTTTTTTTCATTTTCAATTAGTGATGTTTTTGTAAAGACACCAAAATTATTTAATCCAATTCATAATCATCCGATGACAGTTTATCGTTAAAGGACTCAGCAAGTTCATCATAGAAAGTTTGTGTTATGCTATTTATTTCTTTGTCATTTAATTCTGCACCTATAAAAGTGTTATACAGATCTGGGTATTCTTCCTTCAATCTCATGTCTCCTATAAAGTAGTCTGATATGGATTTTAAATACTTTCTATAATCTTTAAAAGCGTCATCCAAGCTGCCATATTTCAAGTCCTTATGCAATTTTGGTATTTGATTTATGTAGTAGCGCCTTGATCTTTTCTTTTTCATAGATAATTAGTAGTTAAACAGCCACCATAAGCCGATGATAAGTTTTAATCTAACTCATAATCGTCCGTATCCAGTTCTTCAATAAACCTCATACGAGATTTATTACGAAACGCTACCTTGATGTTATGAATGTCTAATTTGGTTATTCCTTTTGTTAGTCTTCCCCAGGTTATCGGCAGTCTTTCTTTCATATCCAAGTCGGATAAATAGTAGTTTCTTACGGCTTCTTTGAAGTCCTTAAAGTCCTGTATCATCTCCTCAAGAGTATCAGCATTCGACTCTCGCTTTGCGTTTGGAACTTTATCATAATAATATTGAAGTCCTCTTTTTCGCATATTAAAATTAGTGGTATCCTATTATCAGGATACCACTAACAATTAGTTTTTAACTTTTGTCCTTCTCGATCACCGAAAAGCCATATTTCCAGAAATGTTTAGGGTCTTTCTTGAAGAGTGCATCCTCTATGGTTTCCGCGTGGCAATAAAGGTCAAGGTTTATCATCAAGAACCGTTCAGGGATTTCAAGGCTGAGGATTTCGGCCCTGCTAATGTAGCCCCATTCAGAGTTGTGGAGGTCATTGTTGAGGATGGCGTAGCCGAAAAAGATGTCTTCCTCCTTGGAGTATTCGGCGATATACCAATCACAGCCGCCGACAAAATAATGAAGGCTCAACGGGTGTCTTGCCTGTCCATCGGTATCATAAAGGTTCGGTAGCTTGGCTACGATGGCATTCAGCCGTTTGACTCCATATTCAAAAGCATCCGGTGTTTCCATCATAGCCTTGTATTGGGACTTTGGAAGGAACCGGATTAGGTCATCGGAAGGTAAAACAATGTCGCTCATTTCGCCACCTTAAAATCGGGCCGAAACTCTACATGCTCGGCTATTATGATGATTTTGGACTGCGCCTTACCTTTGGCATCCGCCCATTTCTTCTGTTGAAGCCGTCCCACGACACGGACACCACGGCCTTCTTGTCCCAGCCTATGGCAACTTTCCGCCAGCTTTCCATAGACTTCCACATCGAAGATGCTGACTTCCTTCTCAATCTTGGACTTCACCCGGTAGAACTGATTTGACTCAATGGAAAAACTACAAAACGGCTTACCATTTGTGTCTTGGAAGGCTGGTTTATCGACCAACACACCTTCCGCTATAACTGAATTAAGATTATTCATAAACACCTCTGGTGCTTATGTAAGCATAAAGGTTTCAGTTTCCTAAAAAGATAAACTTAAATAGGAGATATCGTTTTGGAATGATTATTTAATTTGACAGCCACGGCTTTCGGCGATTTTTAGGTTTTCCACTGATATGTCGGCGCCTATTCCAACTCGTCCTAATTTGGATGCCGCCAGAACAAAGGTTCCGATTCCAACAAAAGGATCCACGACCAGATCACCCTTCTGGGTTGAATGCCTAATAAACTTTTCAGCCAAGTTCATCGGCTTCTGCCAGCCGTGATACCAGTCTCCACGCCGGGGATCAGGCTTATCCTCGTTAAAAACCGCCCAGCCTTCAACGGGGTCTGTTATGTTTATAGACGCTTCCTTACCGGAATAAAGGAGAATGTGGCAATAATTTTGCCGGTAGTGAGTCCTCTTAACCATAGGAGCATTAAAATAAGACCATACTAAAATCTGTTTCAGGACAACATTCTTGGGGATTTTGGTAGTAAAATAGGCTTGTAATTCTTTTGGATAGGCACCTATACAGATATAGACCGCCCCTGTCAGATACATTATAGACTTCTGAAAAATTGCTGCTTTGAATACAAATAAAATCTGACAGCCTTCTGACAGATTTTATTTGTTTCAGATATCATCTTGACGATCACATCTTATCAAAGATTAATACTTCTTTTCCATCCTTCTCTGTTTAATAAATAGGATTATTCAACAACTGTCATAGGTCCATATATTAATAGTTCTTTTCCTATTTTTTGTTTTTCTCCGCTTCTGTTTGTCATAGGATATGGACAGTTTAATTCTTCAATCTTAAACTCTTTATATAATTCTCTTATTTCATCGCAAGCGTTGTAGCTTAAAATCCAATTATTGCGTTTTTTTAGAGTATCTGCTAATAATTCATGGTCAAATGTCTCATGCTTTTTATATAAATTACTATTTGCTTTTTTTAATAAATATGGCGGGTCGCAATATAGAAAATTATCAGGATGTTTTCGTATGGATTCTTCAAATGACAAACAACCTCCCATAGTTAAAGAAGGCCCCTTGAACTTTACATCATCAGGTTTATCTTCAGTCCATTCTATGGAACAAATATTGGTATATTTTACAATTCTTTCATCCACAAAATTATGCTTCGTAGTATCAAAATATTGGCCTCCTACACTTTTACTACGAACTCTTGAATTGAAACTTGTCATTATTAGAAGCCAATATATAGCTGCACGGTCTAAACCATCTTTGAATACATCATTTTTATATATAGGTTCTTCACCAGACTCATCAAAATAATCTTTCCATATTCCTGTATAAGTTTTTTTGTAATTTATGGGGTCTTCAGTTTCAATTCTCTTATCAATAAAGTAATGTATTTTCTTTTTTAATTTTTCATTGTTTTCTAATAATTGAATCCATAAATTAGCTATATCTGGGTCAAAATCATAACCAATAACTTCATGCCCTCTATGTGCAAGATTAACTTCTAAAGCTCCGGCCCCTAAAAATGGTGAAACAATAGGCTCATGTCCCTCACTCCATACTAAAATACTTACTATAATATCATGTAATATTTTTGTTTTTCCACCAGGATAATTAAATGGTGGTTTTACAAATTGATATTCTCCATAATGAGAATAAATGTCTGATGAAATCTTTTTAAAAAACCAATCCAATTCCATTTTCGAGTCATATTCAAAAACAAGTTTTTTAGAATCACCGTAAGTTGTGCTAATCTCTATTTTCATATTATCTTTTTCTGGCAGTTTCGGTTTTATCTTTTTCTTTTCTCCAGGTTCATTCTCTTTATTTAATCTATTTGTCCATATCAAGGCACTATACCTTGTAGGGATTTCCCTTATTTTGTCTGCTTCATCAATGGCCTTTTGAACTCCATCAGGAGTTAGTTTTTTTATTTCTCTGTATTGTTTCACTGTTAATTCCAATTCATCTTTTATCACGGTCATTTTATTCTTTTTTGAAGCAAAACGGCCATTAGGGGCCATTTTGCGCTTTTTGGTCTTTCCACCAGCATTTTTCGGGATTTTTTCAATATAGTCTTTTAACTGTAATTCGGCTTTCAATTTTAAGGCCGCCCATTCTTGGCCTTTTTCCAATATCTCTTGATATTTACTGAACTCAATACCCTTCTGCTTTAAGGCTGCTCGGGCCAAATTAATCCCAGTTTCTAATTGCTTAATAAAGTCCTTTACTTCTATAGGGTTAGATGGGATGCCACCTGTAATAACAAAAGTGGAAAGCTCCGTTGATTCAGCCATAGTCCGCTCATTCCTTTTCCAAGAGATTTTAGAAATATATCACGCTAAAATGGGGTTAGGCAACCCTACGGCCTAAAACCAATGAAAAAAGTAATGCATAGAAATGTTTTTATACTTACATAAGAAGCGACAAAAGAAATACCAATACCTTAACCTATCTAATACAGAGGCTTGGAATGTTCTTGACAAAAGACATACAGAAGCCTTAAACTTCAAGTAATTCTATGTAAAGGGAGGCCAATACATAGTTTAATACATAGGGGGAATGCGATTTTGTAAGTCGTTATCCTATAACGAATTACATGGTTCGCAATCAATAGGTCACCGGTTCGAATCCGGTATTCTCCACTAGCCCCTTTCGGGGCTTTTTTGTCTTTACTTCATTTTACCTTTTAACATATACTAGCGGTGTATGAAAAAGTAGACGAAATGAAGTCTCCAGCCATTTTTTGATGTTCTACCAAGGTTTCGGGGTAACTATTTAGATAATTTTATAATACTAATAGAACCACGCAAAACTACGGTAAACACAACCGCACCAATAACTAAATCAGGTATTTTTGAACCTAACAGCAATACCAAAACACCGGCGGCGATAACGCCGATATTGACAATAACGTCATTGGAAGTAAATATCTTGCTTGCTTTAATATTTATTTCCTGGCCTTTTGTTTTATTGAGCAACAACAAAGAAGCCGTATTTGCAATAAGGGCAACTACGGAAATAGCCATCATAATAATTGGATTTGGCAATATTTCCTGTCCGATAAACCTTCTAATGACTTCCACAAAACCCGCGATTGCCAACAATAATTGCAGTATGCCGCTGATACACGCAATACGTTTTTTAACAATGAGCGTTCCCGTGATGGCATAAATGCTCAAGCCGTAGACAAAAGCGTCCGCGAGTTCGTCCAGTGAATCTGCAACCAAACCCATTGAACGGGCGATAAAGCCTGATGTGAGTCCAATGGCAAACATTGAAAAATTGATAATCAATACCGCCCACAATAGTTTTTTATTTGCGGTGTCATTATCCTGCGGTAATGCTTTCGTATATGCACCTGTTGTTGTAACACTTGCACCAAAATTCAACGAGTTTATAGCCGCCGTTATACGTTCCAATTCACCGTCATGGATTATGGCAACTGTTCGGGCGGTAAGATCAAAAGCCAAATTTTTAACGGCTGGAAAGTCCGCTAACTTCATTCTGACCATTTGTTCTTCCGCCGGACAATCCATTTCTTTTATGTGAAATAGTGTCTTTTCCATAATAAGCCCTCCAAAAATGCAAAATTTAGGGGCAAGACCAAAGGACTTCGTTCCTTGTCCCTTGACAGAGCAAACCGTCTTTTCTATACTATAAATAGTTGAAATATTTGTCAACTATATTTGATGAATTTGGAGAAAATATGGCAAAAAATCAAGCCATTTGCGACTGCGATATTATCCACGAGGATATTGTCAATAAAGTCAGGCGAATACTGCCTGCCGAACAATCCTTTATAAACATTACAGATTTGTTTAAAACATTTGCCGACATTACAAGAGTTAAAATTCTTTGGTTTTTAACTAATGAGGAATTATGCGTTTGCGATTTAGGGGTGTTGCTTAATATGTCAAAATCGGCTGTTTCCCATAAATTAAAAGATTTACGGCTTGCAAACCTTGTTGATTACCGTAAAGAGGGGCGTATAGTCTTTTATTTTTTATCCAATAAGCATGTAAAAAAAATATTAAGAGAAGGTTTTGAACATTTTAATACATAATTTTTACAATATGTGTTGGGAATATTCTCGTATCTATTGTTCGTTCAGTCCTAAAACCGGATACCCATATATCAGCTTTCCCAGCGTTTAAGGTTTTTGGCGGGAAGCCCCAGATGATCGATGATGCGCCACACGGTTTGGTTTACCATATCTTCGATGCTTGCGGGTTTGGTGTAGAATGCGGGAACCGGCAGCATGATTACTGCGCCGGCCCGGGTGGCGGTAAGCATGTTTTCCAGGTGGATAAGGCTGAGGGGGGATTCCCGAGCCAGGAGGATCAGCTTCCGGCGCTCCTTAAGGCAGACATCGGCGCTGCGGATGATCAGGTCTTCGGTAAAGCCGGAGGCAATGCCCGCCAGGGTCTTCATGCTGCAGGGGGCGATAACCATGGCGTCCAGGGGGAAGGAGCCGCTTGAAAGAGAGGCGGCCATATCCTTTTCCCCATACCAATAGGATGCCAAACCCTTTACCTCTTCCACGGTCCGGCCTGTTTCTTCGGTGATGGTGTACTCCCCCCAGGGGCTTATGACCAGATGGGTCTCCGCCTCCAGGGCTTTCAATTCTTCCAGCAGCCTGATCCCATAGATTGCGCCGGAAGCTCCGGTAATGCCCACAGCGATTTTCACGTTTTAGTACCCCCGCTAATAGTAGAGTTGTTCAATACTTCTTGAAAATTTTCTTGGTATCATCCACCTGTACCTTTAAGATGCCCTCATCTTCCACCCGGTAACGGGCCAGGTTCAGGTCGTACATTTCCTGTTCCACACAATGAAGGGGGCTGACATAGAGCAGGTCCGGTTCCGGGCCGCCTTGGTAAAGGGAGAGGTCTTCGTATTTATAATACCCTTCCTGTGCATCGTACCGTTCAAGAACCGCCGCACTGCGATTAGGATGGGCGGCGGCATCGGCGCTGATGTAGAGCCAGGCTTCTTTGGATACATCGAAGGTGGTGGTGTTGGGGACAAAGTGGTACATGGCAACGGCAAAGAGCCAGAGCGGAACCAGGGCGGCAATGCGCAGCCGATGGGGAAATTTCAGGGTAAAGAAAACCGCCGCTGCGGAGAGGACAAAGGGCAGACAGATTGACAGATACCGCAGGGTAAGAATGGACCGTACCAGGGAAATGAGGAAAGATTCTGTCAGGATAAGGCAGGAAACAAAAACGCAGTAATCCAGAAGCGTCCCCTGCTGTTTTATAAAATAGCCCTTCTTTAAAAAGAAATTCCGTATCCTCGTATAGGCAAGGGCAAACAGGGGGACCCCCGCAGCAATGATGATGATCAGCTTTTTGCTCAAGGCCGGTATCCAGTCGTTAAAGTCCTGATCACTTATCACCGTATTAAGGGCTGTGGCCGCCAGAAAGGGAACAAGGGAAAGGGCAATAAGGATATTGCACCCAAGGAAAATAAAGGTCTCCTTCCAGCTGAATTTTTTCTCCAAAAGATTATACAAAAGAAAGAACAGAAAATTGGCTATCACAAAAAATACCCCGTAATAATGGGTATTCACCAATACCATGCAAACAATGACGTAGAGGATCAGGTTTTTCTTTTTCTTCTGCTGAAACAGGATGTTCAGAAAAAAGATAGCCAGGATGCTTACAAGGAGCATCAGTAAAATATAGGCCCGGGTATTATGGGAAACCCGAATGCCGTAGCGGGAGATCGCCGCAAGAAAAGACGCTGCCAGGGCTGATTGAAGGCCGGCATATTTCTTTACCAGTCCATACACCGCGGGAATAATCGCGGTCCCCGCAAGAACCGACAGGATTCTTCCCGCCCCCGCGGTCCAGCCAAACAGGGTATACCAGAGGCGCAGCAGGATATAGTAAAAGGGAGGATTCCCCGGATCGTTCCAGAGTAATACTGCGGGCGAAAAGGGCGCGGCCCTTTCCGCGGAAGAGAGTTCATCCCCTCCGGGGGAATATTGGATGAACCCGTTCAGGCGCAGCAAAAAGCCCAAGACCAGGATGCATATAAAGAGCGCCGTCCCATGGGAGCTAATCCAGCCCTCCCGGGCCGTGATCCAGTTCGCATTCCCCCTTTGCGTCGTTCCAGTTTTTCTGCGGTTAATAAAAAACAGACATCCTGCAATGATATACATGGGCCAAAACCGCAGGGGGTACATGATTGGGGCAAGGAGGGCCCTGATCAGAAAATTCAAATCCCCATACCAGTTTATCCATTTTTTTACCAGGGATTTTTTATAGATCAGCTTTTCGGAAAGATCGTAAGAAAGCCCCCCAAAGGTTTTTGAAGGACTCAGCGCCCGGAGATCCGCAGCGGAAAAATAAAAGCAGGTATTCCCAATAAAGACGCTGATATTATCAATAGCCCCCAGGACTTCTTCGGCCTCGGGTTCCGGCAGCAGGAGGGCGATCCCCTCAAGGAGTTCTCCACCGCTCAATTCGGCATGGACCACAATCCCGGCCAGAGCGGGATAGGCCCCGGTAGTTGGGACCGGGGTATGGACCATGCCATCGGGGAAGGTTTTAAGCAGGATGGCGGGGGCATAATCCTTTTGCACTTCGATATTGAAATGCACCGGCGCGGCAAAAGTGCCGATGTCCAGGGGCTTATAAAAAACCAGAAGCCCATAGGACAGGCATAACAGAAGGATGCCCGCCCCATTCAGTATGTACCGGCCTTTTTTCATATTTTCAATCATACCCAAATATGCTAAACTGTGATAGTACAAGGGGTATAAATGATGGAAATTGATGAAGGGATCGGCATTGTAGAAAAGCAGGAGGAACTCCTCCGGTTTACCCATTTCAGCCGGGCAGATGTCTGGAAGCTGGGGAAAGAACTGGTTTCAAAAATTCAGGATGAAGGGTTTGCCCTCTCGGTGAGCATCCGTCTTAACAGCGGGTTTGTTCTTTTCCAGTATGCCCCGGAGGGAACCACGGTGAACAATGAAAACTGGATGACCCGCAAGTTCAACACCGTCCGGGATATGGAAATCTCCAGCCTCCTCAATTCACTCAGACTGAAACAGCAGAACAAGACCCTGGAAAACAAGGGATTGGACCCCAGGCTATATGCCGCGGGCGGCGGGGGCTTCCCGATCCGCCTTAAGGGAACCGGAGTTATCGGCGCGGTAATCGCCTCGGGGCTGCCCCATCTCCAGGATCACGATATTCTGGTGGAGTGCATCAGCCGGCATTTAAAGGCCCGGGATGTTCCCCGCATCCCCCTGGACGCAGGGTTCTAGCTCTTTACTTTTTAGGCCAGCGGCCGGTTTCCTCTTCCCGGTGGGAAAGGGTAACCGGATATCCCCTGACCCGCATGCTGCGGCCCAGGGCTTCCGCCATGGCAACCGAGCGGTGCTGTCCGCCGGTACAGCCGATGCAGATGGTACAAACACTCCGCCCCTGATCCAGAAGATTTTGGAACATTATTTCTGTCAGATGTTCCAGACTTTCCAGCGTTTTATGGGAGCATTCAAACCCAAAAACATAGGCGGCGCACTTTTCATCCTGACCGGTCATGGATCTGAGGGAATACACATAATAGGGATTGGGAAGAAAACGGACATCAATGACCACGTCCCCCGGGGGCGGCCCGTACATAAAACCGAAGGACCGGATATGTATGACGGTTCCTGCCCGGTAGGGCCGGGACTCTGCCAGGGCTATGACCCGGTCCGCCTCTTCCTGCACCGGCATATACCCGCTGTTCAGGAAAAGGGCCGCACGGGAACGGAGAGGTTCCAGAAGCTGTAAGTAGTGTTTCAGCTCCCCGGCAGTCCGGTCCGCCGCGATCCTCCGTTCCAGCAGAACCGAATCCCCCGCTTCCAGAAAGACCAAGGCCGGCGGCGGCTTCTCTGCGCCTTGTTCTCCGAAGGTACGGATGTACTCCGCCGCAATCAATTCCCCCTGCGCATCCTCCCCGGTTTCAAGGACTGCAGCGAGTTTTTCCGCTCCGGCGTGTTCACGAAAAAAATCAAGGATACGGCGAAGGCTTGCCCCGTCCAGGCAGATAAAACCCCGGGTCCTGAGTTCCTCCAACAAAGAAGTACGGCCTGATGAAGGGTATCCTGCCAGTATCACCGGAACCTGCAGCCGGGGCTGCCGACCAAGGTTCTCCTCTTGAATCATTGAGGCGCCATCCATACCGCCTGCGCTTATACCACCGTCAGTTTTCCGAGCCCCAGGTTCTTCCCGCTTTCCTTGTCAAAGAGAATGCAATTTTCCCCCGCAAAGGATATCCCCACTTCAGCATCCACAGGGTAGTCTACCGCCCCGAATACCACCAGGGTAAGCACCAGTTCACCCAGACTGATCTTCACAATGGTTTCCATCCCCGAAGGCAGGGCCGCATAGATCTTCGCCTTCACCCTGCTGCTGTCATCAATCCTGATAAATTCGGGGCGTATTCCCAGGGTAACTTTGGCGCCGTCCGCAACGGTGACGCCCGCCGCGCCGGGGGTATACAGGAGATCCAGGCCCTGGGCCTTTACGGATAATCCCCCCGGGGTATTTTGCGCAGTTCCGTCAATAAAATTCATGGTGGGGCTGCCCACAAAATCGCCCACAAAGGCATTGGCCGGGTTGTTGTATACTTCCAGGGGAGGGGCATACTGCTGAACGATCCCCTCCTTCATAAGACAGGTCTTGGTGGAGAGGGTCATGGCCTCCAGCTGATCATGGGTCACATAGACGAAGGTGGCATGGGTTTCCGCGTGAAGCCGCTTGAGCTCGGAGCGCATCTCGGTCCGCAGTTTGGCGTCCAGGTTGGAAAGGGGTTCATCCATGAAAAGTACCGAGGGGTTTGTTGCCAGAGTACGGGCTATGGCAACCCGCTGCTGCTGGCCCCCGGAAAGTTCACTGGGGTAGCGCTTGCCCAGGGATTCGATCTTTAAGGTACCCAGGAGCTCCGTAACCCTTGCCGCTATCTTGTCCTTGCTCCACTTCATGTTTTCAAGGCCGAAGGCAATATTCTGTTCCACCGTCATGTGGGGCCAGAGGGCGTAATTTTGAAAGAGGAAACCCACATCCCGCTTGGCCGGAGAAACATCGGTCCCCTTTTCGGAGGAAAACACGACCTTCCCGTCTATGCTTATCTCCCCTTCGGTGGGGGTTTCCAATCCGGCGATCATCCGCAGGGTCGTGGTCTTGCCGCAGCCCGAAGGGCCCAGGAGGGTTACGAAACCGCCGTCGGCGATAGTCAGATTAAGATTATCCACCGCCGCAAATTTGCCGTACATTTTCGTTACGTTCTTAAGAATTATTTCTGGCATGTCATCCTCCGATTCCTTTGTCTATGGAAGCTCCGGTCAGTTTATTAACGACCTGATTGAAAAGCAGTACAATAAATATGATCATCAAATTGATTGCGTTGGCATACTGGTTCCATCCCTTTTCGTTGTATTGGAAAAGCATGGTGGTGAGTATCCGGGTGGACGGTACGATCAACAGTACAAAGAGGGACAGTTCCCGCATACAGGAAATAAAGGGCAGGAGATACCCCGAAAGGAAGCTGGCCTTTTGTATGGGAAAAATGATCTTGAGCATACGCTTCCACCAGGGGATTCCCACAATCAGCGCCGCCTCTTCAATTTCGTTGGAGAGCTGCAGCATGGCGTTCATCCCCGACCGGGATGCAAAGGGCAGGTACTTTACCGAACCCACCAGCACCAGCAGGGCAAAGGAACCGTACAGGGCGGGGATAAACAGCACCGGCTTGGCGAACATGGAAAGATACACCGCGCCGAATGCCATGGAAGGCATCAGATAGGGGAAGAAGGCCAGGTTGTTTACAAAGGCGGAGAGTTTACTCCCCCGCCTCCGCACGATAGCATAGCCCGCCAGGGCGCCTACGGTGCCGGAAATAAAGGCCACCACCACCGAAAGCCGTATACTGTTCCAGAGTCCCAAATAGATAAACCGGTTTCGCAAAATCCCCGGCTCCCCTCCGCCTATATCTTCCCGTCCTTCCCCAGCCCAGAATTGCACGGTAAAGTTTTTAAGGGAATAGTCCCCGGGGGCCATGATAAAGGATTCTATGGCAAAGGAGATCAGGGGCAGGATGGCGACCACCGCAACCATGACCAAAAGAATGGCAGAAATGGGAAGCCTGAGTTTCTTGAGGTGAACCAGTGAAATGTTGGAGCTCTTTCCCGTAACGGTGGTAAAGGATTTTCGTTTACCCACAAACCACTGCTGGAACATCAGAATCCCGGTCCCGATAACGATCATCACCAGGGCCATGATGTACCCATAGCCCGGATTAAGGCCGTTGAGGGTACGGTAGAGCTGGGTGGTGAGCACCTGGAAGCGCACGGGCATTCCCAGGAAGGCGGGCACCGCGAAGGCGCTCATACAACTGCTAAACACCAACAGGAAGGTTGAAAGCACCGCAGGCATAACTATGGGCAGGGTAATACGGCCGAATATTTTCAGGCGGCTGGTTTTAAGGATCACCGCAGCCTCTTCCAGGTTAGCGTCCATGTTGCGGAGTATGCCCCCGATAAGGATGTACGCAAAGGGAGCATAGTGCAGTCCCTGAACCATGATGATGGGGAAAACCCCGTAGGCAAACCAGTTGGGGGTTTGTATCCCCGTAATGGCGGTAAAGATCCCCTGGGCGCCCCCGATAAGACTGTTGCGGAAAAAGTTCCGCCATGCCATGGCCAGGGTCCAGGATGGCATGATATAGGGCAGGATGAAGGTAGTCGAAATAAAGGATTTCCACTTCAGGTCGCTGCGGGTAATAAGCCAGGCAACGCTGCCCCCCAGAAAGAGGGATACCACGCAGCTCCAGAGTGAAGTATAGATGGTATTCCAGAAAGGACGGTAAAAGATATTCATGCTGGTTTCCCCATCCAGGAATATCTTTTTCCAGTGAAAGCCGGTTATGTCCCCAATCTTTGCGCCCCGGACCGACATCACCTCCGACGGATGAACCAGCACGGTATCCCGTATCAGGGACACCAGCGGAAACAGGGTAAGAAAGACCAACAGAACCGCTAAAACCGCCAGGATCACATTATGCGGTTTCCGCGAAAAAGCCTGTAGCTGCCTTCCTATGGTCATAGTACAGCCCCCTTATTTTTTTACGAGATAAGCGCGGCCCGGTTAAGTCCGGGCCGATGAAACAGGGTTTACTTCCGGTATGCGATGTTGTTTACAAATTCCTCAACATCGGCGCGGTTTTCAAAGATGTACTGGGGATCCTCAGCAATAAGCCGGGTCTCCCAAAAGGATATGGGATGATCCCCATCGTTAACTTTTATCGTAGGATTGGGAGAATAGGCCCCCACATCCTTTGCCCATGGGGCAAAGCCTTCGGCGGTCATAAGGTACTCGATGAACAGTTTAGCCGCATTGGGATGCCGGGGATTGGCGGTAAGATGGAGGAACGCGGGATACATAAACCCCGAGAAGGGCTCCAACTCGGTCATAGCCGTAAGGGCCAGATTCTTGCCCGCGTCGAACCGGGTCTTGGAATAGACAAAAAGCCCCATGGTGGTCGCCGGCTGTCCCTTGACGCCTATGTTTTCGGAAATGGTAGTATCGCTGTTCCCCAAAACCAGACCGTTGCCGAAAAAGGCCTTGATCCATTCATACCCGGCATTCTTGGTGGTCAGGGCCAGTTTTTTGCCGTAGAGATTTTCATAGGCCTTTTCCAGTTTGCCGCTCCATTCAGGGGAGGTAAGCATGGTAAGGAAGTTCATATTGACCCCTTCGGTATTGGGATCCTTAAACTGAACCAGCCCCTTCCACTTGGGGTCCGTAACTTCCCACACGTTTTTGATCACCGGCTGATCGGTTCTTTCGCTGTTAAAGATGAATACCTTGTTGATCAGCTGGAAGATCAGGGGGTTCTGATACTGTGAAGGGATCACAGACCGAAGGGATTCGGGAACATAATTTTCCAGGAAATTGGTGGCAATCAGCTGGCCGTAGACCCGGCCGGAATCCTGGGAAATAACAAAATCCGCCCCGTCTATCTTGCCCCCCACCTCTTTGGTCACCTTTTCGATAAGTTCCCCATCCTTAAGGTTGGAATATTCTACTTTAATACCGTAGAGTTTTTCAAAAGCCTCTGAAGCGGAAGAAATCCGGGAGGTAATGGAATAAACCACCACCCGGCCTTCGGCCTTGGCGGCTGCCACCAGTTCATCATGGGTGAGTATTTTGGCAGGCTCCGCTTTTCCGGCCGCGGGAGCATCCTTTTTACTGCAGGAAACAAAACTCGCCCCCAGCAGCAGGACAACAGCTAATAACATGAGTGATTTTTTCATTTTTTCCTCCAAATGAAATCTTTCTACGTAATATTGTTAATCAGTTTAGTTCATAAATAAAAGAAGTCAAGGAAATCTCCAAAAATTCTAAAAAATCAACCTGAAAAAGCATCTAAAAACAGGCGAACTTGTTTTTTTTACCCCCTTTGGGCATACTATATATATGCCCATAAAGATCCCCCGGGACCTGCCCGCTTATAATGCCCTCTGCGACGAAAATGTCTTTGTCATCACCCCTGACCGGGCGGAACATCAGGACATCCGGCCCCTCAAGGTGGCCATTGTGAACCTGATGCCCACCACCCTGGATACGGAGACCCAGATCCTGCGCCTTTTGGGCAACAGCCCCTTACAGGTCGATATCACCTTCCTGCGGATGGGGAGCCACGAATCCCGGAACGCCCCCCCGGGGCATCTGGAAAAGTTCTACATCAGCTCCCACAAGATACTGGATCAGCATTTTGACGGCCTCATTATCACCGGGGCCCCGGTGGAGACCCTTCCCTTTGAAGAGGTGGACTACTGGGACGAACTGGCGGAGGTGATCGATTACTCCGCAAAAAATGTCTGGTCCGTGCTGCACATCTGTTGGGGCGCCCAGGCGGGGTTGTACCGCCGTTACGGCATAGAGAAACAGCCCCTCAAACAGAAGCTGTTCGGCATCTTCCCCCACCGGATAAACGAACGCTACGCCACAGTGTTCCGGGGCTTTGACGATGAATTCCTTGCCCCCCAGTCCCGGCACACCGCCAGCGACCGGGACGCCATCGCCGCCAACCCCGCCCTGACGATCCAGTCGGAGACCGCCGAGACCGGGGTATTCATCGCCACCGCCCGGGAAGGCCGGGAAATCTACGTCACCGGCCACCTGGAATACGATCCCCTCACCCTGGACCGGGAATACAAGCGGGACCTTGCCAGGGGCCTCCCCATCGCCATCCCCAAAAACTACTACCCCGGGGACGACCCCAGCCGGGAACCGGTGGTCCGCTGGCGGGCCCACGCCCATCTCTTTTTCTCCAACTGGCTTAACTACGTGTATCAGGGGACCCCCTTCAACCTGGAAGAGCTGTAGCCGTGCATTAATACCGGTTTCCTCCTCCGGGGCGGCGGGGACCTTGTTTTCGCCGCCCTTTTTTGCCCAAAAACTTGACCTTGTAGTCCTTTTACGCGTATATTTCGTTTGAAAGTATATTTTTTACTTTTTGGAGGATATTATGGATTTAAAGGGCTCAAAGACAGAAAAAAATTTACAAAGCGCGTTTGCCGGGGAATCCCAGGCACATACCAAGTATCTTTACTATGCTTCCAAGGCGGAAAAAGAGGGATATGTGCAGATTGGGGCCATTTTCCGGGAAACCGCGGGGAATGAAAAGGAACATGCCAAGATTTGGTTCAAACTCCTCCATGGGGATGATGTGCCCAATACCATTGCCAACCTGAATGACGCCGCTTCCGGGGAAAATTACGAGTGGACCGATATGTACGCCGGCTTTGCCAGGGATGCCAGAGAAGAGGGCTTTACCCAGATTGCCGCCCTTTTTGAAATGGTGAGCAAGATCGAGAAGGAACACGAGGAACGGTACCGCAAGCTCCTGGCCAATATCAAGGGGGACTTGGTGTTCTCCCGGGACGGGGACCAGCTTTGGCAGTGCGCCAACTGCGGCCACATCGTGATCGGCAAGAAAGCCCCGGAACTCTGCCCGGTTTGTCAGCATCCCAAGGCTTATTTCCAGATAAAACCAGGCAATTACTAGGAGCCAGAGGCTCCGGATCATCCCTGACGCCGGGGCTTATCGTATCCGGCGTCAGGAGGGACCTTTAAAAAAAAGAAAAAAAACTCATAAAAATATTTAAAATTTTTTTAAAAAAGGGCTATAATAGTTATGTGAGACTTTCGTGTATTGTCTTAGTAGCCTTTTTTTTCTGTCTCTCCCCGGCCTTTGCAGCTGATGATCTGCCCACGGTAGCCATAATACCCGTTACCGGTGGACCACGGGAAATGCTTAGCCGTGCGAATATGTTAATCCGCGCCAAAATAGGTGTGGAAGGCCAGTTCCGCCCGATAGTGCAAACTCCGGCTGCCCTAACCCCGCCGGATGCCCTGCCGGCGGTTACCAGTGATTATGCCATTACGGGGAACTTTTCAAACGCGAAGGAAGGCGGTTTTAATCTTCAACTTTGGCTCTGGTCCGTGGGAGCGGGCGGCCTTGTTGATACCCGGACCATGCATATT
>BNVE01000083.1 GCA_025997875.1 Spirochaetia bacterium | reverse complement strand
GCTCTGCGGTATTTTTATACGGACAGTTTTTAACCGCCAGGTCGAAGAAGTCGAATAAGGAAGGAAATAAAGAGAATCTGATTTCTTATTACCTTTTTCGACTTCTGCGACTTTGCGGTTTATACCCATAAGGATGAACCGTGCGGTGGAACGTATCAGGGTCAAAAACAACGCCGCCGGCGATATAGCCGGCGCGGCTTATGGGTTTATTCCTTTTGTGCTCGGTCTTGTCCTGGGGGGCGTCATCATGGGCGTGGCGGGGCTCACAAATTGATGAGCTTTCTCGCGTCTCCCATGGCGGAGGCGATGGCGTACATATTGGTCACATTGCCGATGGCAAGCTTCTCCTTGAGCTGGTAAAAATCAAGGCAGGTCCCGCAGCTGGAAATGATGGTTCCCTTTGATTCCAGCTTTTGGAGGTCCGCTATGACATTGGAGCCTTCGGTGGTGAGCTTTACCCCGGAGTTGAAGAAGAGCATGGTCTCGGGCGGGGTATCCAGTTCGGTGAGGGAATAGATAAAGGCCTTGATAAGGATGGCCCCCAGGTCATCGTTACCTGCGCCCATGGTGTTCTGCCCGATGGTCACCACCAGGCCCTGATCGCCGTTTCCGCCGCCACAGGAAGCGGCAGAAGTCCCCGCAGTCGGCGCAGCCGCGGCGGTAATGCTTACCAGGAAATTCCCGTCCCCCTGTTTTTCAAAGGCGCAGGGGCAGCCCAGGCCCGCCGCCATCTTTTCCAGGTTCTGCCGGCTGATGTCGTTGTCCACCAGCACCTGGACCTTTTCACCCACCGCAGCTTTCCGCAGGGCCTTCTTTGCCTCGATCACCGGAATGGGACAGGGCTTGCCGAGTACATTGATGATATCCATAATAAACTCCTTTATCTTGTATGAATAATATTACACTACTACTACTGCCGCATCTTCCCTTTCAACAACCTCCCCGATGATGGCCACTACGGGATCGTCCTGCCTGATGGCGTCACAGAGTTCCCGGGCCGATTCCGCCGCCACGGAAACAAGGAGCCCCCCGGATGTCTGGGGATCAAAGAGAATTTCCTGGAGCGCCGCCGGTACCCCTGAGATATCGATCTTCCCTTTCAGGAAGTTCCGGTTCCGCTGGCCCGCAGCGGTGGCATAGTAGTTCTCCGCAAAGCCCAGGGCCCCTTCCAGCAGGGGGAGGGAGGCGCTGTCGATAAGCAGGGTATGGCCTGCGGCGGCCATTTCCGAAGCATGAACCCCAAGGCCGAACCCAGTCACATCGGTGCAGGCATGGACCGCTTCCGGATAAGATGAAAACTTTTCCGCCGCATAACGGTTGAGCCGTTCCATGGAATCCGTTGCGGCTTTTACCATTTGCGGCGTTAGCGTCAATTCCCCCTGCGCCGCCTGCTCACCCCGCAGGGCCGCCATGATCAGCCCCACCCCCAGGGCCTTGGTGAGGATCAGGGCGTCCCCGGTTTTGCAGCCGTCGTTGCGGAGTATGCGCCGGGGATCGATGACGCCGGTTACCGCAAGCCCGTACTTTGGTTCGTGATCGTAGATCGAATGCCCCCCGGCGATCACCGTGTCCGCCTCCAAAGCCTTGGCGGCGCCCCCGGCAAGTATCTCCCCAAGAATTTTCTTATCCAGTTTTTCGGGAAAGCAGGCAAGGTTCAGGGCAAAGAGGGGTTTGCCCCCCATGGCATAGATATCGCTTAGGGCATTGGCGGCGGCTATCTTCCCAAAGAGAAAGGGGTCCTCCACCATGGGCGAAAAAAAATCCACCGTGGAAACCAGGGCCCGGTCTTCGCCAAGCTTGTACACCGCCGCATCGTCCCGTCCCCCGAATCCGACGAGGAGGGCGGGATCGTTTTTAACACAGAGGGCGGAAAGGATATCCCCCAGTTCCCCGGGCCCAATCTTGGCCCCGCAGCCCCCGGAGGTACAGTTTGATAAGAGGCTCACGTTATAAGGCGCGGCCTATTTGCCGGTCGCCGTGGATACCGACGAGGCATTGCCGGTTGCAATCCACCGTGATGTCCATATCTTCCAGGGGAATTGCCCCGAGAAGTACTTCCGGAGCTTCGGCCATTAACCAGGGGCGGCAGGTCATGGCCCGGTTTTTCCAGTGCACATCCACCGGTTCGGTGATGGTACAGGAATCGCCGTCGCCATTGGCCAGATACGCTATGCGTTTGCCCGTAATCCGGAGGCCCAGCGCCGCCCGGACCGCTTCGTTGATGATGAGCGTATCCGCGCCGGTGTCGGCCACAACCTGTATGGTTGTTTGCCGGACCTCCGACTCCTTGATAAGCCCCCGAATAGCCATAGCCACATCACCCGTATTTTTCAGGGTGATTTCATCGTACACTGTTCCCATTTTACAGTTACACAGCCCTGTTCTTAATTTCCTGGATTTTCAGAACAAGACCTATTGAACCACAAATAATGAGAACTATACCGATAATTAGTGAAAACACATTCATCTCCTTTCCAGCAACCAGGTTATTCCCTGGATGACCGATAGAATTCCGACAAGTACCGTGATTATCTGAATTAAACATCCTACATAATCTTTTCCGCGAAGCCTACGTTCACTCATCACCATAGTATCGGCCTTATTATGCTTGCGGTCAAGCCCATAATCCTCAAAGAAAAGGCCCCCGGCGTATTCTACCGGACGGCTCCTGCTCATTACTGTGTCTCTCCGCTCCTTATACCTTTACGCTTTCCAGTTCGCGGACGATGCCGATGATTTTGTCGGCGACTTCCTGAGGGGACAGTTTGCTCAAATGGGCAAAGTACAGATTACGCTCGTCGTTGTTGACGTAGGATTCAAGCGACGGCCAGGATATATCCTCCCCTCTCCACACAAGCCGTTCTTTCGGTATCGAGTCCCCTTTAAACTTGAACAACTCTTTCATTTTTTTGTTCAAGTTTGTCCATTTCTGCGATGCGCTGTCTGTTTTGCACCGCCAGGGTGATTAGGGTTACATGACACTGGCACGCCAATTCCTTTTGACTCAAACCGAGCGCCTCCGATTCCGGTACTGCCGCCGCTTGCCTTGACCAGCCGATATTTTATCCTGATAATTGGCCCAGAATGTTTGTCATAATCAAGGGCGCGGGGGATCTGGCCTCGGGGATTGCCCTCCGCCTGCATCATGCACATTTCGATATTGCCATGACCGAGATCGCCTTTCCCCTGGCGGTTCGCAGGACGGTCTGCTTTTCTCAGGCGGTGTACGAAGGCAGCGCCCGGGTGGAGGATGTCACCGCGGTACTGGTGAAGGACGAAGAGGGGATGCGGGCGGCCTTCGCCAAAAAACAGATCCCCCTCTTTATCGATCCCCATGCGGATATTGTCCGGCGCTTTAAACCGGACGCGGTGGTGGACGGGATCATGGCAAAGGAAAATTTAGGCACCCGCATCGGCGACGCCCCGGTGGTGATCGGAATCGGCCCGGGTTTTACCGCAGGGCTGGACTGCCATGGGGTTATCGAAACCAAGCGGGGCCATACCATTGGCCGGGTTATCACCAAAGGAAGCGCCCTGCCCAATACGGGCATCCCCGGGGACATCGGCGGCTACACAAGCGAACGGCTGCTCCGCGCCCCTGCGGATGGTATCTTTGAGGCAAAGGCGGAAATCGGGGACCCGGTAAAGAAGGGGGATGTGGTTGGGGTTGTAAAAACAGCCGGGGCCGTCGGACCGGAGGCTCGCAACGTTCCGGTGTACGCGGAAATAGACGGCATACTGCGGGGGCTGCTTCCTTCGGGGATCGCCGTTACCAGGGGCCTTAAGGCCGGGGACATCGATCCCCGCTGCGAGAAGTTCCACTGCTTCACCGTGTCCGACAAGGCCCTGTCAATCGCCGGGGGGGTCCTGGAAGCGATACTCGCCCTGTGGCCGCCATCTGCAGCACCGGATACTCATCCCTGCGGTTTCTAACATGATCATTCCCCTTATTTTCCTTTTCGGTAAAAGGTATTCTCCATGGGCAGTTTGTCCCGCAGCTTGCCGTCTTTCGCGTAATAGGCGCCGGCGATCGCGGGGCAGATGGGGATGGTGGCAAGTTCCCCCACGCCTTTGGCGCCGTAGGCCATGGGGGAAGGATTACGGGGATCAATCAGGATGATGTCCATGGGGGGAGCGTCGGTGGCCCGGATAAGTCCCAGGGTTCCGTACTTTGCCTTGGGGCGGCCCCCTTCCAGGGGGAAGTCTTCGGTAAGGGCGTAGCCCATGCCCATGAGGAGGCCCCCTTCGATCTGGCCTTCCGCAGCGGAGGGATTCACCACCTTACCCAGGTCGTAAGCGGCGGTGATGTTTTCGATTTTGCCGTCATCGTCCAGGATGACAACTGTGGCGGCATAGCCGTAGGCAACATGGCTTACCGGATTCGGCTTGTCGCTGCCCATGGGGTCCGTAACACCGGAATACTCGGCGAAGAATTCCTGCCCCTCCAGTCCGGAGAAGTCGCCCCCCGCAGCGTCCAGGGCTTCCTTCAGTTTTACCGCGGCAAGCCGGGTCGCCTCCCCGGTAAACACGGTCTGCCGGGAGGCGGTGGTGGTCCCGGAGTTGGGTGTACGTTGGGTGTCGGGGGGTTCGGCGAATACCATGGTTGGTGGAATCTTGAGGGTCTCGCAGACAATCTGGGTGGTGACCGTGGCCATCCCCTGGCCTATGCAGGCGGCGCTGGTCCTGATATGGACAATGCCCTGTTCCACCGAAAGGATGCAGCGCCCAATGTCGGGAAGGCCCACCCCAATCCCGGCGTTTTTAAGGGCGCTGGCGATGCCCACCGCCTTGCCCGCCGCCCTGGCCTTTTCGTATACATCCTTAAGCGAGAGGAGGCAGGCTTCAAGCTCCACGTCCCCCTCGGATTTCTGCCCGTTGGGCAGAACCTGTCCGGGCCGCAGGGCGTTGCGGTAACGGATCTCCCAGGGGCTTATGCCCACCATATCGGCCAGGAGGTTGAGGTTGCTCTCGGCGGCGAAACAGCTTTGGCATACCCCAAAGCCGCGAAATGCGCCCCCCGGGGGATTATTGGTGTACACCGCCTTGCCGTCGATGTCGATCACCTGGTAGTTGTAGGGGCCGGCGGCGTGGGTGCAGGCCCGCTGCAGCACCGGGCCCCCCAGGCTGGCGTAAGCCCCGGTGTCGGAAACGATCACCGCCTTCATCGCCGTCAGCTTGCCGTTTTCGTCGCAGCCGGTGGTAAAGTCCATCTCCATGGCGTGCCGTTTGGGGTGGAGGTTGATGCTCTCCTGCCGGGAGAGGAGCACCTTTACGGGCCTTCGCAGACACCAGGCGGCAAGGCAGGCGTGGTGCTGGACGCTCATGTCCTCCTTACCCCCAAAGCCGCCCCCCACAAGCTGGCCCTTTACGTGGATTTTCTCCGGGGGAATCCCCAGCATGCGGGAACATTCCCGCTGTTCATCGTAGATGCTCTGCCCCGCAGAGTAGAGGGTGATCCAGGGCAGGCCGTCGTCGCCCTCCACCACAAGGCCGCTTGATGTTCCGCCGTGGCCGTCGCTCACCGCGGGACCGGGGCCGACAGCGGCATGGAGTTTCTCCCCGGAAACGGTAAGCAATGCCCCTGTGGGCACGGCAATGGCGCATTCGGGTTCCATAAAGGCGTGCTCGGTAAAGGGGGTCGAATAGTGGCGGCTTACCACGTACTTTGACGCCGCCAGCGCCGCATCGGCGTCGCCGCGAACCAGATGTTCGTGGGACAGGATGTTCCGTTCCTTCTGGTGGATCAAGGGGGCGCCCTCCGCCATGGCGGCAACGGGGCTGAGGAGGGGTTCCAGCACTTCATAGTCCACCTGTACCAGGGCCTTTACTTCTTCCAGGCTTTCCTTACGGGTACATACCACCAGGGCGACAGTATCGCTGATAAAGCGGGTAATCTCCCCTTCGGGGATCATCACATTGTAGTCGGAGATAAACGCCAGATGCCCTATCTTGATGTTTCCCGGTATATCCTTCGCGGTAAGGACCGCAATACAGTCGCTGTGGGCAAGGGCCGCTGTTGCATCAATTTTTAGTACCCGTGCCCGGGGATGGGCGGAACGGACCGCGGAGGCGTGGAGCATCCCTGACATCGGAGCAATGTCTGATACCGGAACGATGTCTGACATCGTTTCGATGTCTTCCAATTCCAGGTCGTCCACGTACTTTCCCGTCCCAAGAGTTTTTGCGATGGCGTCTACCCGGTGGAAATTTTCCCCCATTACTCCGGTAAAGTTCCGTTCCGGCAGGCCCTTGTTTTCCCGGAACAGTTTTGCCGCCAGGGCTATGGCTTCCCGGATTTTTACATAACCGGTACAGCGGCAGATATTTGCGCGGATAGCTTTTCTGATATCATCATCGGTGGGATTAGGATTACTGTCGATCAGGGCCTTGGAAGCCATCACCATGCCGGGGATACAGAACCCGCATTGCACCGCACCGGTTTCCGCAAAGGCGAAGGCGTACACATCCTTTTCCCGCTGGGAAAGCCCTTCCACGGTGAGGATCGATTTGCCCGCGAATTTTGCCAGGGGTAAGACGCAGGAGCGGGTGGGTTTGCCGTCCGCCAGCACCGTACAGGCGCCGCAGGCCCCGGAACCGCAGCCGTTCTTTACAGAGGTCAGCCGCAGCGTATCCCGCAGGAAATCAATGAGCTTCGTCTCCGCATTTCCCTGTACGGTGTTTCCGTTTACCTGTAAGGTACACATCTGCTATTTGACCGCGATCATCTCTATTTCAACTTTTGCCCCCCTGGGGAGGGCCGCCACCTGCACGCAGCTGCGCGCCGGGGGATTGCCGGGGAAGTAGGTGGCGTACACTTCGTTCATGGCGGCAAAATCCGCCAAATCGGTCATGAACACCGTGGTCTTTACCACCCTGTCCAGGGACGAAGAAGCCGCTTCCAGGATCGCCTTGCAGTTTTCCAGGGAATTCCTGGCTGCCTGTTTGATGTCGGCGGTTTCCAGTTCATTGTTTGCCATGTTGATGGGCAGCTGCCCGCTGGTAAACACCAGGGTCCCCGCGTCAATGCCCTGTGAATAGGGGCCGATAGCGCCGGGGGCTTTTTTTGTCTCAATTACCTTGCTCATGTTTTCTCTCCTGTAGTTTTACTATACTAATGCTGAAACAACGCCGTCGATTCCTCCGGCGTGGTTCCGCCTAAATCCGATTCCAGAGTTTCTCCGCCAGCTCCCTTGATTTTGCCAGCAGTGCCTCCTCATCAATGCCCAAAAGTTCCCGTTCCCTCATAATGATTTTACCGTTTATGATGGTTGTGTCTACATGCCTGCCGGAAAGGCCGAAGAGGATGTGGCCGTTCAGGGTGTCTGCGTTCAGGGGGGTAGGGGCCCGGTAGTCCGCAATGATGATGTCCGCGTAGTGATCCGGTTTGAGTGTCCCCACCTTGCCGCCGATGAAGCGTTCCATGATGGTCCTGTTGTTTTCAAAGAGCATAAGGTGGGGCTCGGCCCAGGCCACCGAGGGGATGGCCTGGGCGTGCTTGTGGAGGACGGCGGCGGTCTTGAGGGATTCGGTTATGTCCGATGTATAGCCGTCGGTACCCATGCCGACAAGGATGCCCTTTTTCAGCATCTCCAGCACGGGACTTACCCCCACGGCGTTCCCCATGTTTGACTGGGGGTTATGGACCACCGCAACGCCGCTTTCCTTGAGCATGTCCATCTCTTCCGCAGTAATATGAATACAGTGGACCGCAATGGATTTTTCTGAAAGGACCTTATAGCGGTGGAGCCTTTCGATGACCCGCATATCGTATTTTGAGAGGGCGTCGATCACGTCTTCGATACCTTCGGCGCAATGTATATGAAAGCCCAGCCCCGCTCCGGCGGCGGCTTCGATACATTGGTTCAGGGTCTTTTCGCTGACGGTCATCTGGGCGTGGATGCCGAAGAGGGCCTTTACCATGTCGTCGTTCTGCCTGCCGCAGTAGTTGGCGAAGTCGACATTTTCCTTTATCCCCGCGGCGGTAATGCTGCCGCCGTCCCGGTCCGAAGTTTCGTAGCAGAAGTTGCTGCGGAGGCCGAAGAGTTTCGCCGCATCCGCAAGCTTGAAGAGGCTGCCCTCCACCGCGAAGGGGCTGGCGTGGTGGTCGATAACCGAGGTGACCCCGGAACGGACTTCGTCGATCATGGGACCTATGGCGCTGTAATACACATCTTCCAGGCTCAGCTCCTTGTCCAGCCGCCACCAGAGCCCCCGGAGTATCTCCCCAAAGGTGGTAGCGGGTTTGCCCCCCAGGTTCATACCCCGGGCAAAGGTGGAGTAGTAATGCTGATGGGCATTGATGAGCCCTGGCATGACCAGCCGGCCCCGGGCGTCGATATATTCGGCCTCTGCGTATTTGGCCTTCAGGGCGGAAGTGTCCCCTACTTCCTTAATCAGCTTGCCTTCAATAAGCACCGCGCCGTTTTCTATAAAAGGACGGGCGGCGTCACGGGTAATAACTTTTCCGTTTCCGATGAGAATCACTTTGCAGCCTCCGCTAAAAGATAAGGATACCCCTGTACGATACGGCCGATAAGGGCGGCGTATTTTGGGGGAACACCGGATGCGCCATTTGATCCGCCCTTATGATAATCCGCCACCGACTTGTCCTCCAGCCTTACCTTAAAGGTATCTGATGAAAGTAACAGGAACCCTGCGTTTTCGCTGTCCTTAAAATCCTCTTCGCTGTTGAACACCGTAAACTTGTCCTTGTAGGGCTTTCCCGCATGAGGGCAGAAGACCGCGCAGTTGCCGCATTCGTTGCACATCCGGTCAATGTGCACAATCTGATGGGCTCCGCTTGCATCGTCCACCATGACATTGGCCCGGTTGGGGCAGACATCGGCGCAGATTTCGCAGAGGGTGTTACAGGAAAGGCAGCGGTAAGCGTCGGCGTTGTCCCTGCGGCCCGGTGCGATGATCCCCTTCTTGAAGTAGTAATCTGAAAAATCCCCTGTCCCCCCTGCGGTGCAGGCCGCTTCGGTTGAGAAGTCGGCGTCCAGGCCGAGTTTGCGGAGTATGTCCGCGGCAACGGTCTTGCCGTCCGCTATGGCCTTGACCACCGTGGCGGCCCCGGCTTTGCAGTCGCCGGCCAGGTACACATTTTCTACGGAGCTTTCGTTTGCCCCCTTAAGCCTGGGATAGCCCTTTTCGTTAAGGGCAATGCCGTTCCTGACAAGGGGTTCCGTATCGACCCTGGCCCCCACCGCCCCGATGAGGGTATCGAAGCGCAGCGTTACTTTCTTCCCCGTGCCGGTGATGCCCCGCCTGCCGGATGCGTCGTAGTCCGCAAGGGCCATCAACTCGCAGGTGAGGACGCCGTCAACAAAGGTTTCGGGGCCGTGGAGTTCCAGAATCTCCACCCCGTCCGCCAGGGCCAGTTCCCGCTCCTCACTCTGGGCGGGCATAAATTCCACGGTGCGGCGGTACACGATGGTAACTTTTTCCACCCCCGCATTCCGTTTGGCGGCCCGGGCGCAGTCCATGGCCACATCTCCGCCGCCTATGACCCCCACGTGCTTTCCCAATTTCAGATTGAGGTTCGACTTCTTTGAATCTTCCAGAAACCTGAGGGCGTCCATAAGGTTCTCCGCTCCGGTTTTTACCGGGGAGCTCCCTTCCTTCCAGGCCCCGGCGGCGATTACCACAAAGGGATGCTTCTTCTTAAGCTCCCCCAGGGAATACTCCGCTTCTGCGCCGAAGAAGACCTTGACCCCCAGCTTTTCCGCGATTCCGTAATCCATTTCCAGGGCTTGTTCGGGGATTCTGAAAGAGGGTATCACATAACGGACTATGCCGTAGGGCTTGTCCCGTTTCTCATAGACCTCTACGGGTACGCCGTTCCTCCGCAGAAATACTGCGGTGGCCAGCCCCGCGGGACCCGCGCCGATCACCGCTACGGATCTGTCCGTCTTAAGGGGCGGCGCTTCAAGGTTCTGTATAAATGCGGCCTGGGCATTGTCTGCGGCGATTTTCTTTGCCTCCCTGATTTCCAGGGGGTCCTCGTAATCGACCCGGGTACATTTATTCTGGCACTGGTGATCGCAGATGGTCCCGGTAATCGAAGGGGCGGTATTGTCCGCGGCGATTATCCTAAAGGCCCCGGTGTAGTTTTTCTGCGCCACATTTGCCAGGTATTCGGGGATACGCTGATGGATGGGACAGCCCCCCATTGATGATGCGAAAGCATCTCCCATGCAGGGCGCCTTGGCGCAGTCAAAGAGGGGGAGGGGAGAACCGGTCTTCCGTGAGCCCACATGACGGTACTCCTTGTGGAAGCGCTTTTGCCCGCCGATATCAGAGACCAGTTTGTTCAGGGCTTCCAGGTTAATGAGGGGACCGCCTGGGCTGCCCCGCTCTCCGGGGGAAAGGGTTTTGGCTGTTCTGCCAAGTACATTTTCCGCCAGCTCCGCAAGCTGGTTTATCCGTTCGTATCCACCGGGCTTGAGAATGGTGGTCGCCACCGTAACCGGGCGTATCCCGGTTTCAAGAATCGCGGTCAGGTTGAAGTAGTCTGCCCCGCCGGAATAGGAAATGGGCAGCTCCCCCTTAAAGGCCGTTGACAGATCCTTTGCCACATTGATCGAAAGGGGAAAGAGGGAACGGCCGGACATATACATCTCCTGTCCGGGCAGTTCATTTCGCTTGATTTCCACCGGGAAGGTATTGGTCAGCTTTACCCCAAAGGAAACATTTTTTTCTCTTGCCAGTTTTCGCAGCCGTTCTATCATGTCCACCGCATCGCCAAACCGGAGGTCATCCTTAAAGTGATGATCGTCAAAGGAAATGTAGCCATAGCCCATGCCGTCCAGAATGCGCCAGGCCTTCTCGTAGCCCAGCAGGGTGGGATTGCACTTGATGTAGGTATGCAGGCCCTTTGTGATAATAAGATAGGCGGCGATCCTTTCGATCTCCTCCCGGGGACAGCCGTGCAATGTTGACAGTGTTATGCTTGAGGAAACAGCGGTACTGATGGCGTCCAAATCTTTTTGGTTAAACTGTTCAAAAGAATCGAGGTGCGCCGCAAGGTAGTTATAGCACTCTTTCCACGCTTCTGTTTCTTTCGCATCCTTCATGCCTTCGATATAGCCGTCGATCTTGGGGGACTCTATTCCTTCAAGGTTATAACCAACGCTCATGTTAAAGATAAAGTCGCACACCTCAGAGATACTGAATTCTTTTCCAAAGACATGGAGCAGGAACCAGGCTTTGACATATTCCCCAAAGGCTTCGCCCACGGTAAGTTCCGTGGACCATTCCACGTTGTACCCTTCGTCTTCCGCATTGATGCAGGGCCGCTTTACGCATTTTCTTAAGTCTTCTCCGTCCATGGTTTGCACGGTTTTAAGTTCGATAAAACGGCTCCCCGCAAGGTAGGCGGCCAGGATATTCTGGGCAAGCTGTGAATTGGGTCCCGCCGCAGGTCCCAGGGGGGACGCAAGGGTTTTCCCCAAAAGGGTAAAGCCGCTGTTGGTTTTGTTCCGGTAGAACTTATCCTTCCGTATGCCGAACACGGAACCCCGCTGTTTGTATTCCTCTTGTGCCCATCTCACCAGATTCTCAAAGGGTATGGGCCGCATTATTTCACTCATCACGTTTCCTCTCTCTTAATTTTACTGCTATTCGGCGCCTATTTCAAATCTTCCGCCGCCGCTTCCTTCTGGACCTTCTGCGCCAGGGACCTGTCCGCATCGGAGGCGGGGAAAACAAGGTTTCCCAATACGGAGATGACGCAAACCGCCACGGTGGTGTCCTTAAAGACCCAGCCCAAGGCCGCAGGCAGATGGCTTACCAATAACTTGTTGTCCCCGATGGCAAAGCCCACCCCAAAGGTAATCGCCAGGATAAGCAGGTTCCGGTCCGAGAAGCCCGCCTTGGCGAGGAGCTTGATGCCGTTCAGCATGATCATGGCGAACACGGTGATAACCGCGCCGCCCAGGACGCTGGAGGGCATGGCCGCAAAGACGGCGCCGATCTTGGGGATGAACCCCGTAATGATAAGCACTAAAGCGCCTAATGCGATACACCACTTGTTAACCACTTTGGTCATGGCGACGATGCCGGCGTTCTGCCCAAAGGCGGTATTCGGCAGGGTGTTGAAGACCGCGGCAAACATGGACCCTGCGGCGTCGGCCACCACGGCCCCGGAGGTTTCCTTTATCGTGGCTTCCCGGTCAAAGGCCGCCATGGTGATCCCGTTGATGTTCCCCATGGTTTCAAGCCCGGAAACAACGTAAATAAAGGCCAGGGGCAGGATCACTTCCAGGCTGAAGGTGGGCCTGATTGACAGGGGAACGGGAACGGAGATGATCTTCGCCGCCGCAGCCTGGGTAAAATCAACCTGGCCCAAGATGATGGACAGGATATACCCCACAACGATGCCGATCAGGATGGCGGAAATTTTGAACATCCCCCTGCCGAAACGCTGCAAACACATGATAACCACAAAGACCGTCCCCCCTGTGAGCAGGTTCTGCCAGGATGCGTATTGGGCCGCCATGGCGGCAACATTCGCGGGTATTGGTTCTCCCCGGGCAGTGAACCCTGCCTCAAGAGCCGCGTTTGCCTCCGCCCCTGCGCCGCCCGCAAAGTACTGCACCCCAACCGGAAGCAGATGGAGCCCAATGGTGATAAGCACCGCGCCGATAACAATGGGGGGGAAGAATTTTTTGAGGGGCTTGATAAAAAGGCCCATGATAACTTCCACCAGGCTGGCCACAATGATGGCGCCTAACAGGGCGTTGATCCCGTATTCGGTCACCAGGGTGCGCATGGTCGGCACAAAGGCAAATGCGGTCCCCATCACAATGGGAAGTCCCGCGCCTATCTGAAAGGATCTGCCCAGCCTGAGGGGGTAAAGCTGGACCAGGGTGGTCATCCCCGATGCAAACATGGCGCACTGTACCATCAGCACCTTTTGGGCGGCGGTGATTACGGTCGATCCGTCAACCACGATACCCGCCAGCACCAGCACCGGCGCCAGGTTCCCGATAAACATGGAAAGTACATGTTGAAGGCCCAAGGGAAAGGCAAGGCCCAGGGGCGGGCGGCCCTCCAACTGATAAATCAAATCCTTACCGTTCTTCGTTTCCACACGAACCTTCCTTAACGAATGATGGTCATTGCCTTTGCAATGACGTGAGCCGGTTCCAAAATCATGGTCCTTTCAGACCACCGGATTTTGGAACTGCCTCACGTTACTATTCTTTTTTAATGATGGTCCCGGTTTTGCCTTCTATCCCTTCCCTGGCTTTGGAGAGCATGGTGATAAGGGCCTGCCGGGGAGAGCCGGGTTTTGAGGCCCGGGAGACAAAGAGCGCGGCGGCCTGCACCTTGGGTAGCATGGAGCCCTTGGCAAACTGGTTCTCGGCGATGTACTTTTCCGCTTCCGCAAGGGTGAGGGTATCAAGCCATTTCTGATCCGGCTTGCCAAAGTTCACCGCCACCTTTTCCACCGCCGTCAGGATGATCAGCATGTCCGCGTCGATAAGTTCCGCCAGTTTTGCCGCGGAAAAGTCCTTGTCGATAACGGCGCTCATGCCCCGGTACTGGCCGTCTTTAAGGGCCACGGGAATGCCGCCGCCCCCCGCCGCGATGGGTATCTGTCCCGCCGCAAGCAGGGCCTTGATGGTTTCCGCCTCCACGATGTTCACCGGTTTGGGGGAGGCCACCACCTGCCGCCAGCCCCGGCCCGCATCTTCCATCACCGGCGCCCCCTTGGCCTTGAGGGCCTCCGCCTCATCTTTGGTCATGAAGCCCCCGATGGGTTTGGAGGGATTCTCGAAGGCCCTGTCCGCAGGGTCCACCTCCACCTGGGTGATGATGGTTGCCACAGGAATACTAAGATGACGGGCATCCAGTTCCTTCCGCAGCACGTTCTGCAGATCGTAGCCGATATAACCCTGGCTCAGGGCTACGCAGACGCTCATGGGCAGTACCGGAAAGTGCTTGTCCGCCCTGGCGGCGGTCTCAAAAGCGGTCTCGATCATCCCCACCTGGGGGCCGTTGCCGTGGACAATCACAATCTCGTGCCCCTGTTCAACCAGATCCACAATCGCCTTTGCGGTCCCCATGGCGGCGATCATCTGTTCCTTCAAATTGTCGCCCAGGGCGTTGCCGCCCAGGGCAATAACGATACGCTTTTTCATGCGTCACACCCCTTGGGATTAACTAAAGAAACGGGGATTATTCCGTTCCGCCAGACGGGCAAGGGTTTCCTGGGGACACTTGATCTTGCTCAGGAAGATCATGGCCGCGATAATGTAGGGCTTATGGCTCGCTTCCTTGTACAGGGGAATGCGGTAGCGATCGAACACCGAGGCCGCAACTTCACCTTCCTTGCAGCTAACACCGGAAATATCCGCGGGGAGACAGTGAAGGTACAGGGCCTTACCGTCTTTGGTGGACTGCATCAGTTTTTCTGTGCATTCCCAGTTTTTATGATTGGCGTTCTGGGCGAGAAGTTCCTTTTCCAGGGCCTTGATGCCGTCGAAGTCATTGTTACCGTAGAGATTGGTCCGCTTCTCCATAGCCTCAAAGGGGGCCCAGCTCTTGGGATACACGATGTCCGCATCCTTAAAGGCCTCTTCCATGGAATTGGTTTTGGTAAACTTGCCCCCCGAGAGGGCCGCGTTTTTCCGGGCCACATCTTCAACATCACCCATCACTTCGTAACCCGCCGGATGGGCCAGGGAGACCTCCATGCCGAAGCGGGTCATCAGGCCGATGACGCCCTGGGGCACCGAGAGGGGCTTGCCGTAGGAAGGCGAATAGGCCCAGGTCATGGCGATCTTCTTTCCCTTGAGTTTATCAATGCCGCCGAAGTGGTGGATGATATGGTTCATGTCCGCCATGCTCTGGGTGGGGTGATCGATGTCGCACTGCAGGTTGACCAGGGTGGGGCACTGTTCCAGGTTGCCGTCGATGTGGCCTTCCCGTACCGCCTTTGCCACTTCCCGCATGTAGGTGTTCCCCTTGCCGATATACATATCGTCCCGGATGCCGATTACATCCGCCATAAAGGAAACCATGTTGGCGGTTTCCCGCACGGTCTCGCCATGGGCGATCTGGGATTTGCCCTCGTCCAGGTCCTGCACCTCAAGGCCCAGGAGGTTACAGGCGGAACCAAAACTGAACCGTGTCCGGGTTGAGTTGTCCCGGAACAAAGAGATCCCCAGGCCGCTGTCAAATATCTTCGTAGAGATATTGTTTTCCCGCAGCCACCGCAGGGCATCGGCCACCGTAAAGGTCGCCATAATTTCATCAAAGGTTTTTTCCCAGGTCAGGAAAAAATCGCCGCCGTACATGTCCTTAAAGTTGAGGCTGTCCAGCCTGCTCGTGTACTGATTGATATACGCCATACTGTTCACTCCTTAAAAATTCAAAATATTTTACCGCGAAGTCGCATAAGTCGAAAAAGGAAAAGAAAATTATTATTTTTCATCTTTCTTACTTCTTCGCCTTCTTCGCCTTTGCGGTTAAAATTCTTATTTATTCTCCGTATAAATCGATGGCAGCGCCGCATATACCGCAGCGCAGCGTACCAGATCCGCCTTCCAGGTCTTTTCGTTGGGGGCGTGGGCTTCCTCTTCCTTGCCGGGGCCGAAGCCGATGCAGGGAATGTTGTTCCGGCCCATGATCGAGACGCCGTTGGTGGAGAAGGTCCACTTGTCAACCTTTGGCTTGCCGTACATGCCTTCGTAGGCCTTCACCATGGCCTGGGTGGCGGGGGCGTCTTCGGGGATGACCCAGGTGGGGAAGAAGCATTCTATCGGGTAGACCACGCCGGTGTAGCTGGGGCGGTCGTACTGGTACATGCTTACTTTTGCGCCGTACCTTTTCACCGCCGGCAAGTCCTCGATCTCTTTAATACAGGTCTCGTAGGTTTCACCATCGGTCATGCGGCGGTCAATGGAGATCGCGCAGCTGTCCGCAACGGCGCACCGGCTTGGGGAAGTATAAAAAATTTGGCTTGTAGCAGCGGTTCCGCGGCCCAGAAAGTTGGCTTCTTTGTATTTCGGGTTATATTTTGGGTTAAGCATTTTTACCAAGCCCTTGATCGCGGTGCTTTCATCGGCGCTGTTTTCATTAAGAGCACGGATATCCTGGAGAATATCCGCCATCTTGTAGATGGCGTTGTCCCCGCGCTCGGGAGCGGAGCCGTGGCAGGAAACGCCCTGCACCTCAACCCGTATCTCCATGCGTCCCCGCTGGCCCCGGTAGATGTTGCCGTTGGTGGGCTCGGTGATCACCACAAACTCAGGCTTAATCCCCTCCTCCTTGATGATGTACTCCCAGCAAAGGCCGTCGCAGTCCTCTTCCTGAACGGTGCCTGTCACCATAACCCGGTACTTGTCGTTAAGGAGCCCCAGGTCCTTCATGATCTTCGCGGCGTATACCGCAGAAACCGGGCCGCCCAGCTGATCCGAAGTTCCCCGGCCGCCGATTTCCGTGTCGGTCTCGTAGCCCTCGAAGGGATCAAACTTCCAGTTGTCCCGGTTGCCCACGCCGACCGTGTCGATGTGGCCGTCAAAGGCGATAAGGGTCTTACCCTTGCCCATGTAGCCGATGACGTTGCCCATCTTGTCGATCCCCGCCTCGTCAAAGCCGACCTTTTTCATCTCCGCCACAATGCGGGCCGCCGTTTCCTTTTCGCCGCAGCTCTCCCCGGGCAAACGAACCACATCACGCAGAAACTTGGTCATGTCGGCCTGATACCCCTCCGCCGCCTTCTTAATCGCCGCAAAATCAATCATCCTATAACTCCTCCAAACAAATTAATATAGACCAAAGGTCCAATGACATAACAAGAAATGAATGCTAAACAGACCCCAACATTCCCCTCTTTATCTTCCCCTCCGTGTCCTCTGTGTTCTTCTCTCTGTGATCTCTGTGGTTATGCCTTCTGTTTAGGACATAACACTACCCACTGGGGAACTCCCCGTCCCAGACCGCGTCCCGGAACCGTTCCGGGTCCGTGTTGCCCTCGGTGCTGAAAATGAGCACCACCGAATCGGCGTTGATCCCCAATGCCGCCCGGAAGTCCCGGTATTCCTCGTCCCGGAGCAGGGTAAAGAGCAGCCCCGCGGTAACCGCCCCGGATTCCCCGGAGATGACCTTGGCGTCCCCCTTAAGGGGCACCGCCAGTACCCGCATACCCCGGGCGGAAACCCAGTCGGGGGCGGAGACAAAAAAGTTGGCGTGATTTTTCAGAATCTCCCAGGAGATGGTGTTGCCCTCCCCGCAGGCAAGGCCCGCCATAATCGTGCTCAAACTGCCCTTGACCCCCACCAGTTTCCCCGCCAGGGAGGAAATATAGAGACAGTCCGCGGCGGAGGCTTCCACCACCGACATAACCGGCGGATTATCGGGGAAGAGGTTGGCGAAGTAGCCCACCACCGATCCCGCCAGGGACCCGACCCCGGCCTGGACAAAAATATGGGTGGGCCGCTCGATGCCGGCGGCCTTTAACTGCTCGAAGGTTTCAAAGGACATGGAGCCGTAGCCCTGCATGATCCAGCCGGGTATCTCCTCGTAACCTTCCCAAGCGGTATCCTGGACCATAACCCCATTGGGGTCAGCGGAGGCCCGCTTGTTGGCCAGCCGTACCGCATCATCGTAGTTCAAATCGGTAATGCTTGCCTCGGCCCCTTCCTTAAGGATGTTCTGGAGCCGCACCTGGGAAGAACCCCTGGGCATGAGCACCACCGATTTCTGCCGGAGCTTATTCGCCGCCCAGGCAACCCCCCGGCCGTGATTCCCGTCGGTGGCGGTGTAGAAGGTGATATCCCCCAGCTTTTTTTTAGTCTCGTCGGAAACCAGGGTATCGTAGCTTATTTCGGAAATATCCTTTCCCAGCTGCTTTGCGATATATTTGGCAATGGCATAGGAGCCTCCCAGCACCTTAAAAGCGTTGAGTTCAAACCGGAACGACTCATCCTTAATGTATATCCCCTTTATGCCGAAGTAAGCGGCCAGATGGGACAGACAGGTGAGCGGGGTTTCCGTATACCGGGGAAAACTTTTATGAAACCGGTGGGCTTTTTCCATTTCGGCGGCGGTCATCAGGCTTAAGGATGCGGAACAATCGGTTTTGGGCATTTCATTTTTTGCCCATTTAATCAGTTCTTTCATTTCAGTACCCCCCAACGGATAAAAATATACCACTGAAATTTTGTATTGTCAAGGGGTAAAATAAATTTTATTGAAAAATTACATGGGGGAGGGTACTTACGGAACACCCCATCTCCCTATCCATTACCCTTATCCCCGCTGCTCCCCCTGGCTGCGAAGTCCTCGAGGCCTTTGACCCCTGCAGTCTTCTCCGCCACCCCCCAATCCTGCTATACTGATTTTATGCCTCTTAAAGGGAATTGGAACGAAGAAACCGTTAATGTTGAGATGGTTGAATTTTTGAAATTCAAAGATGAATTAGAAGGAGAGCAAAATGAATGCTAAAGAACCGCAGCCGTTGCCGATAGCGCAAGAGGGTATCATTGGAAAGGTCCAAGATGGCCGTAATCCGCCGGTAAATGTGATAAGACAACCAGCCCCACCGCCACCGCCCCCCCCAGACCGTCCGAAAACTAAGCCTCAAACAGTTCTATATCTTGAAATATGCCTAATGTTACCCGCCCAATTCCTGGACGCAGCCGTTTTGTTCGGAAACATCAGAGCCTCTAGCGTTTCCG
>BNVE01000082.1 GCA_025997875.1 Spirochaetia bacterium | reverse complement strand
TAGTCTTCGCGACGAGGTCTGTCAGGGTTTCCCCTCACCGTTCCCTCACGTCGAATAACAATCGGCGCCAGCCCCCATATCCCGTCAGATATAGTGTACCCCTTTCTGACCTTTATCATATAGGCTTAGCGGTTATGATTACACTATCCGGCAGTAAAAACCAAAACTGCTTCCCGGCCGTCTTCGCTCTTGGTATACAGTTCCAGGTTCTTGTTGTTGATATTCCAGCGGTAGGTGTTTTGCAGATAGACAAAATAGTCGTGTTCCTTGACCTTTTCCGGTTCACGGATGGGGGCCATAAGGGTTCCGGCAATTCTATCAATAGTCAGACTCTGACTCTTACCCTGTGTATAGGGAGCGAAATAACGGTTTGGGGCAGCCATGCCCTGTACCCGGCCGCCGTCAAATTTCAGGGTAAAAATATCTCCAAAACCATCGGATACTAAGGTACTCCGATCAAAGATGATGTTCTCGGGACTTGTCCTGATCTCAACCAATTTCCATTCTTTCCCCTGGGCTTCGGTAAATTGGGGGCCTCCGGCGCAGGCGGCGCAGAGCATCAATACCGTTAAGGACAGGACAGCATTTTTTTTTAATCCGTTCATAAAAATCTCCTTTAATAAAGGATATAAGAGTCCTGCCCTGAATGCAAGGATGTATTAAAATATATTTTATAGAGCAAAGCAGGCTTAGTCCGGCAGGGACGAAAAGGCTTCCCCGGCGGGACTTGCAGGGGGTGGAGCCAGGTTCAGCAATAATTTGACAGCCAGCCCCCGTGCCTCGACGGTAATTTTTTCTATTTTGGAACCCGGGGCTGCATCCCGGTCTATCGTATATACGACATAGATAATGCGGTCCGCGCCCATGGCTGTTGCCTTGTCTATCATTTGGGCAACCGCATTGGCCCGGGCAATTTCCACTGTATTGGGGTAGATCAGGCGATCCCCATTAAAACGGCCCGTTTGAACCAGGGCGCCGATTTCAGCATCAATATCCCGATCAATGTACCCATATCTAAGGGTATCCCCGGAAATTTCGTGGGAACGGGTATTATAGAGTATCTCCCCTTTGCCGGTAACTTCTCCCCATACCTCATACTGATCGCCCTGTATCCCTGCAAAATCACGATCCCCTCTGATATTCTGGACCTTTATCCTGTCCGGCCCGGTGACGCAGGAATTCATCCCGGTTAAAAGAAGAGCGGAAAAACAGGCAAAAAATACCTTCGCCAATGAACGGTTCATCACATTCCCCTTTTATTTTTCACCGCTTTCGCTGTCAAGTTCTTCTTCCTTGACGATCCGGTCCACGCCGATAACAAAGTCGGGTTTTTCGATGCTGAGGATGCGGACCCCCTGGGCGCTGCGGCCCATGATCCGGATACTCTCCACCTTGAGTTTGATGGACTTGCCCTGGCTGGTGATGCACATGATTTCTTCGTTGTTAAGGACATTGACGCAGCCCACCAGTTCCCCGGTCTTCTCGGTGACCGTATAGATCCGCTGGCCCCGGGTACCCCGGCCATGGGAACTGAACTCGCTAAAGTCCACCCGCTTGCCAAAGCCGTACTCGGAAAGGAGGAGCATGGTTTCCGCATCCACCACCCGGAGGAGGCCGGTAAGTTCGTCATCGTCGTCCAGCTTCATGCCACCGACACCGTGACCGGAGCGACCCATGGCCCGCACCGCATCCTCATGGGTACGCAGGGCCTGACCCTTGCGGGAGATGAGCACCACTTCGTCCGTACCGCCTGAGAGGAGTGCGCTGACCAGCTTGTCACCTTCATCAAGTTTGATGGCGATGATGCCCCGTGTCTTGGCGTTGGAGAATTCCCCAACGGAGACCTTCTTGACCACCCCGCGGGCGGTACCCATAAAGAGGTAGGGGCCCTTCCCTTCACCGTCATCAAAATCCTTAAGGGCCACGATGGCGGTGATATCCTCATTTGGAGAAACCGTGAGGAGGCTCTTGATGTGGGCGCCCTTGCTGGTCCTGCTGCCTTCGGGGATCTCATGGACCTTCATCCAATAAGCCTTGCCTGCGCTGGTGATGAACATGATGTATTCATGGGTATTGGCAACGAAGATCTGCTCTATAAAGTCGTCCTCGGTAAGCTTGGCGCTGACCATACCCTTGCCGCCCCGGCCCTGGTTCTTATAAGAAGAAACAGGCACCCGCTTGACGTAGCCCAGGTTTGAAATGAGGATCATCATCTCCTCTTTTTTGATCAGGTCTTCGATGTTGATATTTTCCACTTCCCCGTTGACAATTTCGGTGCGCCGCGCGTCACCGTAACGCCTGGATATATCCGCAGTTTCATCCTTGATGACCCCCCGGAGTTTATTTTCATCCTCCAGCAGGGATTTGTAATAGGCGATTTGGGTTTTAAGTTCCGCCAGTTCCTGTTCGATCTTTTCGATTTCCAGGCTGGTAAGCCGCCCCAGACGCATTTCCACAATGGCGTCGGCCTGGACTTCGGAAAGGCTGAACCGCTCCTGCAGCTTGAGTTTTGCGGCAGCCACATCCCGGGAGGCCTTGATAACGGCGATTACCTCGTCGATGTTGGCCAGGGCGATAACCAGTCCTTCCAGGATATGGGCCCGTTCCTCGGCCTTGCGGAGTTCGTAGCGGGTACGGCGGGTGACCACCTCCACCCGGTGTTCCACAAAGTAGTGGATCAGTTCCTTGAGGTTGAGGGTCCGGGGCCGGCCATTGACCAGGGCCAGGTTGATGATACCGAAGGTGGACTGGAGCTGAGTGTTGGAAAAGAGCTGGTTTAAGACCACCTTGAGGATGGCCCCCTTTTTCAGCTCGATGACAATGCGAATCCCGTCCCGGTCCGATTCATCGTTGGAATTGGCAATGCCGTCGATCACCTTGTCCCGGACCAATGCGCCGATACGTTCCAGCAACAGGGCCTTGTTTACGTTATAGGGGATCTCGTTAAAAACGATGAGTTCCTTGCCGCCCTTGGCGGTTTCCACGGTGAAACGGCCCCGGACCAGAATCTTGCCCCGGCCAGTCTTATAGGCTTCTTTTATCCCCCGGCGGCCAAAGATAATGCCCCCGGTGGGGAAGTCTGGGCCGGTGACGAAATGCATCAGCTCGTCGATGGTTATTTCCGGGTTGTCGATATAGGCGCAGATGGCGTTGCAGACTTCAACCATGTTGTGGGGGGCCATATTGGTGGCCATCCCTACGGCAATACCGCTGGAACCGTTTACCAGCAGGTTAGGTACCGCCGCCGGAAGCACCGCCGGCTCGGTAAGGGATTCATCGTAGTTGGGGATAAAATCGACGGTTTCCTTGCCCAGATCCTGGAGCATTTCGTCGCCGACCTTGGAAAGCTTGGCCTCGGTGTAGCGCATTGCCGCAGGGGGGTCATCGTCTATGGAACCAAAGTTGCCCTGACCATGCACCAGGGGGTAACGCAGGGAGAAATCCTGGGCCATACGGACCATGGCGTCGTACAGGGAGGCATCCCCATGGGGATGGTACTTTCCCATGGCGTCCCCAACGATACGGGCGCTCTTCTTGGTGGCAGCGCCGGGACGCAGCCCCAGATCGTCCATGGCATAGAGGAGCCGCCGGTGCACCGGTTTGAGCCCGTCCCGCACATCCGGCAGAGCCCGGGCCACGATTACCGACATGGCATAGGTAAGGTAGTCTGTCTTAACTTCATCTTCTATCGCAACGGGAATAATTTTACCGGTTACAATGGGAGGGGTATCATCATGGGAGGCCATCTCTATTCCTTCGTTCCTTCTGCTTTCGTTCTTTTAGTTCCTTGATTCTATACTTTTTTTGAAAAATAGTCGAGACTAAGCCATATTTATGGGTAACATTGTTTCCTTGACCGTGAGCCAGATACTGGTGCTTTTTATTTTTATGCTCTTTGGTTATGTATTCAAAAAGAAGGGGCTCATCAACGATGCCTTGAGTTCGGTGATTTCCCGGCTATCACCTTTCTGCTGGCCCTGTTCCTTTCCGGGGCTTTCACCAAAAACCCCATGACCCGGGGGGGTCTACATCTACGCCCTGACGACCCCCAACTTTGGCTATATGGGCTACCCGCTTGTTCTGGCGGTCTATGGGGAACAGATGCTGCTCAACTTCATGATCGTCGGCATCCCCTACAATATTTTTATCACCGCCTTCCTCTGCATGCCCATGGGCCTGAACAACGTAATCTTCCCCGAAGCCTACGGCGGTGACAGCGGTACCGGCGCCCAGTGCTGCTTTGTGTCCCAGGTTTTGGGGCTCCTGACCATTCCGGGGGTCTTCGCACTCATGGGACTGTGGGGGTAAAAATTTAATACGCATGTTAAATTTGTATTGATTTTGTGGAAAATTTAATGTATACTTTAAATTATGACAGATGTACAAAGACCGGAATACCTCAAAAAACTCATCGGTTTTAAGGACAAGGACCTGATAAAGGTGGTCGTAGGCATACGGCGGTGCGGAAAATCCACCCTGTTAAAGCTTTATGCCGATTATTTACGGTCCACCGGCGTGGAAAACAGCCGGATTCAGTTTATCAACTTTGAGGATTTTAACAATGCGGAGCTTACGGATTATAAGGTCCTGCATGAGCATGTCTTGAGCCGCCTTGCCCCCGGCGGGATGAACTACATCTTCCTTGATGAGATCCAGATGGTTAAGGATTTTGAAAAGGCCGCAAACAGCCTGCGGCTGCGGGAAAATATCGACCTGTACATCACCGGTTCCAACGCCTATTTTTTGTCCGGCGAACTGGCGACCCTCCTTGCCGGCAGGTATGTGACTATTGAAATGACCCCTCTCTCGTTCAGCGAATATTGCGCCGCTATAACAGCTTCCGCCGCAGGCTCATCAGGCATCCCCGAAGGGACCCTCAAACTGTACGATCAGTATCTGCGGTACAGTTCCTTTCCCTATACCCTGGAACTGGATAATGACATCGAAAAAGTCCATCAATACCTAGCCGCCATTATCGACACCATCGTTTTAAAGGATGTAGTGCAGCGGAAACAGATCAGCGCCGTGGCTGCCCTGGAACGGCTCATGAAGTTTATTTTCAGCAATATCGGCTTTATCACTTCCACCAAAAAAATCTCGGACACCATGAAATCCTTCGGATTTAACATTGGCGTACAGACCGTGGAAAATTATCTTTCCGCCCTGGAAGACAGTTTTATCATCCACAAGGTGAGCCGCCTGGATGTGAACGGCCGGGAATACCTCAAGGCCAATGACAAATACTACGTGGCCGACATCGGGATGCGGTACTACCTGCTGGGTGACAAGATGAAAGACTACGGGGTGATTCTGGAAAACATCGTGTATCTGGAACTGCGGCGCCGGGGGTACAAGGTCCATGTGGGAAGGCTGGGGGACCTGGAAATTGATTTTATCGCCTTTAAGGCGGGAACACCTGAATACTACCAGGTTGCCCTTTCGGTCCTGGATGATACGACCCGTGAGCGGGAACTGCGTCCCCTGGAAAAAATCAGGGACAACTACGGAAAGTACATTATCACCATGGACCAGGTATTTGGCGGCAATGACCGGGGGATTATTACGGTGAATGCGCTGCGGTGGCTGGTTTCCGGGGGATCTTCACAATAAACTGCTCCCCTCCCACATCGTTGATAAACTCAATGTTGGGCTGGTTTTCAAGGGCGCGGGTGATGCCGGAACCAAAACCCCGGTATATCATAAACCGTGAACAATAGGTACGCAGAAGATTGTTCCGCACCACCGCCTGGCCCAGCTTGATACTTTCCACTGTTAAACTGTTGGGCAGTTTTCCGGGGCTGATTATCTCAATCCGGTTGTCGAATATGGCAAGGCGTACCGGCGAATTACGGGAATAATCCCGGTGAACCAGGGCGTTCTGGAGCAGTTCTTCCAGGGCGATTACCGATATTTCAAGAATACCTTCGGAATTAAAATTCTGCCCGTTTTGCTTGTGCAGCAGGTTGGCGTTAAAAAAACTCATCCCCTCTTTAAAGAGTTTTGGGATAGTACCGGTAATATTCCGGCTGTCCCGGTATTCGGTTCCGCCGATACTGTTTCCAAAGAAAGAAATGGCTGCAATGCCAAAGGCCGGTCGGAATTGCTGGGGATCTTTGCCAAAGAATAAAAGACCGCCAAGGGTAAGCTGATCATTCTTCATGATCCGTAAATTTTGATATAACTGCCTGTTCAAAATAGCCGGATTATCGCTAAGACTCGGGAAAAAATGACCAAGATATTCTTCAACTTTATCCTTATCAATGTCGGCTTCCCCGGTATCGGGAACTATCATCTCATCGGCGTATACCGTACCGCTTTGCTGAAAAAGACGCAGTATTTCATCGTTATCGGTTAATTTTCTTTTATCTGAACCTTGCTTTACCCAGATAGTACCGTTACGATCCTTGTAGGGTTTGTGCAGCCCTTCCTCAATATGAGCAACAAGCAGTTTTATTTCTTCTGCTTCATCTTTTATTAAAATAGCTTCAACATTCAGAAAAACAGGCGGTTTAATCAAATCGGTAGCAATGGCAGCCATCTTATTATTTATTGTTTGCAGCCCTTCATAATCAAGCCCGGTAATTTCACCGGTTTTATCCTTGACACCGAATATGATCATCCCGCCTTTACTGTTGGCGAAGGCAATCATCTCCGCAGCGATCTTATCTTGATTATCAAAGGCTTCCTTGAACTGTACCGTACTGGTTTCACCCAGGCTGATTGTTTCCAATAACTCTTCAGTGGTCATATACTTCCTGTCCTCCCAGAATCTCCTTTAAGTATCGGATAATAATTTCCGACTTTCAATGCGTTCCCTGGCCTCGATTAAAAGAGTATGGACTTTTTCTTCCAACTCTTTTTTGAGCGGTAAATCCGTCCAGTATTCGGCAACCATGATACCATCTTTGTCCATTTCAAGCAGTTCTATCTGCTCACGGCTGTCACCGGCACAGAGAATAAGACCGATGGGTTCATTTTCGTCGGCCTGACGTTCATAGCGATTGAGCCACTTGAGGTAGAGCTTCATCTGCCCTTGATATGCGGCCTTGAATTTCCCCAATTTAAGTTCAATAGCAACAAGCCGCTTTAATTTTCTGTGGTAAAACAATAAGTCCAGATGAAAATCTTCACCGTCAATTATCATTCGTTTCTGACGTTCTACAAAAGTGAAGCCCTTTCCAAGTTCAAGGATAAAACTTTCAAGATCGTGAAGAATTGTATCTTCTACATCTTTTTCAAGATAAGCAGTTTTTAGATCGAAAAAATCAAGTATATAGGGGTCTTTAAATGTATTAAGCGGGATTTTCGACTTCTTTGTAAGCTGGGTATTAGCAATCTGGATTCGTTCGTAGTCCTTTTGTTCAATATGCTTTCGCAATTCCCGTATGCCAAACCCCTGATTGACCACTTCCTGGGCATAAAATAATTTTGCGTCCGCTGTTTGAAGCGGAAGAAGCTCAATAAAGTGGGACCAGCTTAATTGTGTCGACAGCGTCGACACAATCTTTTTGTCCGGGAATTGTTCTGCAAACTGCAACATCCGGCGCAGGTTCCGCAATTCAAAATTCCTTCCATATTTCTCTGACAATTTAACGGATAATGTCGAAACTATTTGTTTCCCATAATCTGCCCTTTTTTGATGCAATATTTCCTTATTGATACGGGTTCCTACTTGCCAGAAAAGCAGAGTAACGGCGCTTTTTGCCTGGGAAATGGCTTTCTGCTTGCTCTTTTCTATGAGGGTAGAAATGTCGTTATAAAGAGAATCTATCGGCATCACGGGAGGTTCTTTCTTCTTAGCCATATTTATAACACACCTTTATGTTTATTTTGTAGTGCCAGTCACATTTGTGTTAGCCACTATGTCTATCATTACCAAATTATGGTCGGAAATACGGCCCTTTATGTGATCGAAAAGAATTCCTTTTATTGGTAACATGTGGGACTTAACTTCTAATCCTTTAACAAAATCTTCGCTCAAAATAATATGAATTACACAATCTTTATTTTGTCCGGTTTTATTCACTAAATGTGTTTCTTCAAAAAAACAATTCATATCTCGTACCGCTTCTTTAGGATACCCATCCCGATACCAATCGCTGGAAAACAACATATTGAAATCTCCGGAATAGCATAAATTTCCTTTCTCACTTAATTTTCTGATGTCTTTTTGCTGTCCTAGCAAATCTTTTTGAAAATATTCCATGTTCGCCGAGCCTACCGGACCGAAACTACCTATGATACTTCCATATAAAACCAATTTTCCAAACGGTGTAACAACTTCTCCGCAAACACTTGTATAAGGATCATAGATATCAAAGGATGTATCTATAAACTTATATTTGCTGAAAATAGTTACCCGGTTTTCTCCATCATAATAAGTGCAATGTTCATAATCTTCAGGGAGAGGTATTGTTTGTAATTTAAAATATTCCGATGACAAGTCAATAATAGAATTTGTTTCTGTTAAAAATAATATATCAAGATTTATCTCTTTAATTAACTCAATGATAAAAAGATTCTTATCCGGTCCTTTATCAATTCTGGGACGCTCAATATTCCAGCTTGCTATTCTCATGGATTTATTATTAGAATTTTCTACTTTAAATAAATTCAAGTCTACACTTCGCACATTAATCATTCCTCTGGTGTCTTTACCATAAACTGCTCCCCATCCATATCATTGATAAACCAATGTTGAACTGGTTTACCAACGTCACGATAAGACAAAACATGGATCAATCGGCTGCCCATCTTTCAGTAAATTCACTAGATTCCATTTGCAACTCTAATTTAAGTTTTTGCAAAAGTTCTTTTCCGCCAGGCATTGAAGGCAACATAGTAAAATGTAAATTAATTGCTTTACGAATATCAGCTAGGCAAGTTTTTGTTTTTATCCAGTTTTGTGGACTGAATACCCTATTATTAGGCAAAGGCTCATTAGCTGCTGCTTCCAAGGAACTATTCAGACAAGATCCAGCTATATCAACAAGTTGATCCAATAAATTGCTTTTTTCTGCTTTATTGAATGTAACAGAAGGAGATGGAACATTATCTTGTGGCATTTTGTTTAATATCACAAAACAATTAGAAATAGCATACAAATGATGGTATGGAGCATAAGCACGCATTACCAAAAGAGATTCGTTTAAGGACAATGGATTGTCCTTTGTCCAGCGTTTCCAAACAAGGCGCATCCACATGTTTAATGCTTGTGCATTTTCTGGTTGATAATCTTTCCGAAATAATTGATCAAAATATTTATCAAATAGTTTTGTCTCACCATAAGCAATATTTGGCCTTTGCGAATGCCATGAAACAAATAATTTTGCCAAATCAGACAAATCTAATTCAAAATCCTTATTTTTATTCGCGGGTAAAGTTTCTCCTCGTTTCGTCTTCAAATATCCTTGTGGATATTTCTGCTCAAAGGCTCGTTTCAAATTCAACACGCGTTTATCATTGCTACGTAAGTCTCTTGGTTTGATCGAACTTTGTGAGTTTGTTGATATACTGATTCTATCCGCACGATCACGTTCGGGTATTTCATAGAATCTAAACATAATAAACGAATCTTCAAGAATTTTTACTTTCTCACTACACGAAAGTATCGTATTCAAAGACTGACAACCATTCACAATACTCAAGCCTTTCAGCGTTACTTGTTTTGTTGAATTGTCAAATATCATTTTATTGCACAGTGCCGTTATTCCATTATGAAAAAAGAAGAAATCACGCGATTCGTTATAAATTGTGTTTTTGATGCCTTTATTGACATGATTACTCAAACCAAGAGATTGCCGTACATTTTTTTGAGATAACGTCCCATCCTTAATGCCGGGAAAGGCCAAACAATCTTTTAACGGTAGACTCGCCATAATTACATTTGTTCCAGCTAAATCCATTTTTATGAATTTTCCTTCTCGCAACGCAAGTGTATGCGTGATCACGGGATTTTCTTTTTCCAACGCGTAATCATATCTGTGTTGTAATTCTTCAATATCAATTAAACGCAAATTTGCAGACAAATCTTCTGATTCCGCTAATTCCTTTTGGAAAGTGAAAAGATCCCTTTGAGCCTGTTCAGTTAAATTTGATGTTGTTATCAATTCAAACTCAATATCATAGTTGTCATCAAATGCAATGACGACTTCGGCAAGCTTTTGTTTCAGTTTATTATTTGCTGTTTCTTGCAAACGAACCAAGTCTTTCAACTGAACCCACGATGATAAAACTTCTCGTATTGGTTCGGCATTAACCGTATCACCGCCTATGAATTTTCCTTGAATGATATAAACCTTGTTATATTCATCATCAACAAAAATTGCATCGATTTGTTTATCATCAGCTCCGTCGGTAATGTCTGCCTTTGCTTGAATTTCATCTCTTCCGTGAATATTCCTCAAATACCAAGCAACAAAACGCTGGCCATTATTTGGGAATTGTTGCTGATAATACGGTAACTTAATTTCATTGAGAATTTTTTCGTACATTTTTAAAACTCCTTTACAATTTAATGTTTACCTGTCATCTGAATGTTTTCATATCAGGCTTGTTTTCAAAAACGCATCAAATATCCAGATTCGCTACCATCAGCGCGTTCTCCTCAATAAATTCCCACTACCCTTGCCTCACACTGAAGCTAACTCCCGGCGAACCATATCGCCGATAACTTCCATCGTGGTCTTATGTTCAGCCGCTGCTTTTGCCTTAAAATATTGGGCGGAAAGCACATCAACGACAAACATCTGTTCTTTCCGTTGTGCCAAGAGCCCCGGTTTACCACGTACCGGCATAATGTCATTTTCAGTAAAAAAAATCTCCGCTGATTCTGCCTCTGCTTCGGTCATTCTTGCCATAATATCCTCATAGCCTATTACCATGACAAAAACACAAAGTGTTTTTGTCACACATCCAAATTAGCCACCAACAGCGCGTTCTCCTCAATGAATTCCCGGCGGGGGGCCACCACTTCGCCCATGAGGGTGGTGAAGATGCGCTCGGCTTCGACGGCGTCGTCGAGGTGGACCTGGATGATGTTGCGCTTGTTGGGGTCCATGGTGGTGTCCCAGAGCTGGTCGGGGTTCATTTCGCCCAGGCCCTTGTAGCGCTGGATGGCGTCGGATTTGACTTCCTTGCCCGCCACGGCTGCTGCTTCGGAGAGGATGCGGTCCTTTTCGGCGTCATCGTAGGCGTAGAAGGTTTTCTTTTCGTAGGCGATTTTGTAGAGGGGGGGCATGGCCAGGTAGACGTGGCCATGCTCGATAAGCGCCTGCATGTAGCGGTAAAAGAACGTAAGCAGCAGGGTACGGATGTGGGAGCCGTCCACGTCCGCATCGGCCATGATGATGATCTTGTGGTAGCGGATCTTGGCAATGTTGAAGTCGACGCCGCAGCCCGCGCCGATGCTGGCGATGATGGGCTGGAGCTTCTCGTTGGTGATCACCTTTTCGATGCGGGTTTTTTCCACGTTGAGCATCTTGCCAAAGAGGGAGAGGATCGCCTGGAAGCGGCGATTACGGCCCATCTTGGCAGAGCCCCCGGCGGAGTCACCTTCCACGATAAAGAGTTCGCAGGCGGCGGGGTCCTTGTCGGAGCAATCGGCAAGCTTGCCGGGGAGGCCGGCGCTGTCCATGGCGTTTTTGCGGCGGGTGGCGTCACGGGCCTGACGGGCGGCGATGCGGGCCTTGGCGGCCAGGATCGACTTTTCCAGAATATTGGCGATCACATCGGGATGCTGGTCCAGGAAGAGCTCAAGCTGCTCGTTTACCAGGGCTTCCACGATGCCCCGTACTTCAGAGTTGCCCAGCTTGGCCTTGGTCTGGCCCTCGAACTGGGGGTCCTGGACCTTGACGGAAAGCACCGCCGTAAGCCCCTCCCGGACATCGTCCCCGGAAAGGCTTTCCTCCATCTTTTTGGCCTGTTTTGACTTTTTCAGGTACTCGTTCAGGGTGTGGGTCAGGGCAGACTTGAAGCCCACCAGATGGGTGCCCCCTTCCCTTGTGTTGATGTCGTTCACAAAGGAGTACATGATCTCGTTGAAGCCGTCGTTGTACTGGATGGCGCATTCAACCTCAACCTCATCCCGGGCGCCTTCGATAAAAATGGGCTCCTTGTAAAGCACGGACTTGTTCTCGTTCAGGTATTCAACAAAGCTCTTGACCCCGCCTTCAAACTTGAATTCGTGGCTTTTGGGGGTGGAGAGCCGTTCGTCCCGGATGGTGATCTTGAGGCCCTTGTTGAGGAAGGCCAGTTCCCGCAGGCGGTTGGAAAGGGAATCGAAGTTGTAGGTGGTGGTCTCGAAAATTGAGGCGTCCGCCTTAAAGCGGACCACCGTGCCCCGCCGGTCCGGGGAACTCATCGTATAGGGAAGGGACGCCGCTGTGGTCTCGCGGGCGGGGCCGTCGGGGATGCCGATCTTGTAGCTCTGGGTGTGGATTTTGCCGTCCATGTGGACAAAGGCCTGGCACCATTCGGAAAGGGCGTTCACCACCGAAACACCCACCCCGTGGAGGCCCCCGGAAACCTTGTAGGACTTTTTGTCGAATTTGCCCCCGGCGTGGAGCCGGGTCATGACCAGTTCCAGGGCGCTGACCCCTTCGCCGGAGTGGATATCCACCGGAATGCCCCGGCCGTCGTCCTCCACCCGGACCACGTCGTTACCCTCCAGGACCACCAGGATCTCGGTACAGTGGCCCTGCATGGCCTCGTCTATGGAATTGTCTACTACTTCAAACACAAGGTGATGAAGACCGTCTATGCTGGTGGTCCCGATATACATGCCGGGGCGTTTCCGTACCGGCTCAAGGCCCTGCAATACCTGAATATTTTGGGCCGAATAGGTTGAACTCATGTGCCCATGATAGTCATCTTGCATAAAAAAGTAAAGATAACGTACAATCAGAGTCTCTTACCCTTTTCCGGAAGGGGGATCGCCGGTTATGTGTATAACCTGTGGATAAAAACAGTACAGGTTTTTTATAAAGGCCGGCGGAATTGCGGATGGCCGCTTTCTTTCGTAAGTTGCATTTTTATTTGGCTTATTTCCTTGTGGTATAAGAAGATAGCTTGTTTTTACTATTCAGGTTTTAAGCAAAAAATTATGGGTAAAGCGCCTTTTTTTGCCCTTTTTTGGTTTACAGCAGGGATAAGTCCTGTGGATAATATGTTAATAGATTTATAATTTGAAGGGATTGGTCATGAGGCTGGGCGCTTTAGCGCCCCTTCAATCCATTCTTCTCCGAAAGCGGACCGGAGGGACGCATGTCTGAATGGGATTATGAGGTATTCTGGAAGGAAACAATGAACCAGATCCGAACGGAACTGGGGGAACAGGAATTTTCCATCTGGTTTATCAATCTGGAATATATAAAGGCCGCCGAAAAAAGCATCACCGCGGCGGTTCCTTCCTCTTTTTACCGGGATCAGATCAAATCGCGGTATCAAAACCTCATTGAAACCAGACTCAAGGAGCTTACCGGCAAGGAACTGACCATCGAATTTGAGGTTATACCCCAGGATAAGGCTGATGAGGGCCAAAAAACCTCTGAAGCTTCGTCTAACAATTCTGAAAAAGTTCCGGTTTCCGGAAAAAATCCCCTTCCGGCGGCGGGGACTGCGGCTGCCGGGGCAGCTCCCGCAGGGGCGACCAGGAAAAAAGACCGTCACCCCCAGCTGCTGGAGGACTACACTTTTGACAAATACGTAATCGGCGAGAATAACAATTTTGCCGCCAACGCCGCACTGGCAGTAGCCAAAAATCCCGGCGTCACCTATAACCCCGTCCTCATATACGGCGGGGTCGGTTTGGGCAAAACCCATCTGATGCAGGCCATCGGCAACTATATTCATACCAATTCGGAAAGCAAAATAATCTACATCAGCGCGGAAACCTTTACCAATGAGTTTATTCAGTCTACCCAGGAAAATAAGATGACGGCCTTTAAAAATAAGTACCGGTATGTGGACGCCCTGTTAATCGACGATATTCACTTTTTACAGAAGAAAATAGGTACCCAGGAGGAACTTTTTTATACCTTTGACGCTCTTTACAATGCCAAGAAACAGATTGTTTTTACCTGCGACCGGCCGGTATCTGAATTAAAAGATATTACAGAACGGCTGCGGTCCCGGTTTGAACGGGGCCTTAATGTGGATCTTCAGCCCCCAAATTACGAAACCCGCTGCGCCATCCTTAAAAATAAAATTGAAGCCCTGAATACCAGTGTCCCTGATGAGGTGATTGAACTGATAAGCAAGAATGTATCCACCAATATCCGGGACCTGGAATCGGCGCTAACCAAATTAAATGCCTATGCAAAGCTGATGGGCAGGCCCATGACGGTAGAAATTGCCCAGCAGCAGCTCAAGGACGTGTTTGCATCCCCCCGGCAGACCAATATGTCCATAGAGACCATCCAGCGGGTCATTGCCGAAGAAAGGGATCTGACTATCAATGACCTTAAGGGCCCCAAACGGACCGCAAAAATCGTCCTGGCCCGGCAGCTGGCCATGTATATTGCCCGGGAGATTACCGAATATTCCACCACCGAGCTGGGGCAGGCCTTTGGGGGCCGGGATCATACCACGGTGATGTATTCCTGCCAAAAAATTGAAGAAAGCATCCGGGCGGATCCCTCCATGGATTCAACCATCGAAAGCCTTAAACGGATGATAAAAGAATACAACGCAAAGTCTTGAAAAGGTGTTCATAAAACAGGTATAAATAGTGTATAATCGGAGAACTTGAGTAAAGGTGGAAAAAACCGGGCTTCTTATTCAGAAAATGTGGATTTGCTAATTCCTTATCCTGTCAGGAATTAGGGTAGTTTTCCACATAAAAGGGGAGCCTACTATTACTATTATTAATTTATATATATATAATATAAGAGAAAAAGGAGTCAAAAAGATATGAAGTTTACCTGTGAACGGAGCGTATTGCTCAAAGAAATATCCATAGCCCAGGAAATCATTGCCTCCAAAAATGTTATTTCCATTTTGTCAAATATTTACATTGAAGCTGAAAATGATACCCTTTCCATCAAAGCCACCGATATGAAGGTGAATTTTGAGACCCGGGTGCCCGTAACCGTGTTGGAACCGGGATCAACCACCGTATACGGTGATAAATTTTTGGGGATTCTCAATTCTATTCCCGAAGGTGAACTGGAATTTGATCAAAATGATACCAAAATCACCATAAAACCGGCTGCAAAGAAGATACGGTTCCAGCTTAAGAGCATTGCTTCCGATAAATTCCCCGAATTTCCTGTTTCCAACGCTGAATTTTTTGAATTCCCCGTTAAAGAATTCAAGGATATGGTCTATCAGACCGTTTTTGCGGTCTCCGATGATGAAACCCGGTACTTTATGAACGGTGTTTTCTTTGAAAAGGCCGAAGACAAGATCATTATGGTGGCCACCGACGGCAGACGTCTTGCCTATATCAGTAAATCCGCAGAAAGCAATATAAAGGACTTCTCCGGAATCATTGTTCCCCCAAAGATCCTCAACATTATCGTAAAACGGGCAGGGGATGAGGGGATGGTAGCCCTTTCTGTCACCGATAAGACCATCTTTATCCGCTTTGGTTCTTATAATCTTTCTTCGGTCCTTATTGAAGGGCAGTTCCCCAATTACAAGCGGGTAATCCCCGAAAGCCAGAGTTTTTCCCTTTCGGTAAACCGTCTGGAAATGCTGGACGCCCTGCGGCGGGTGTCCATTCTGGTGGAACAGAAATCCCACCGGGTATACCTGGGAGTCGCCCCGGGGAGCCTGTCGGTCTACTCCGAAGAAAGCGAAATCGGAACCGCCAAGGAAGAAATCCCCTGTAAATATGACGGTGAAGAGGTGTCCCTGGCCCTCAATTACCGTTACATCGAAGAGCCCTTTAAGGTTATGAACGATGAAGAAATCAGCATACACTTTACCGAATCAACCAAGGCCATAACCATTATGCCGGTTCCTGAAAAGGACTTTTTCCACATCGTTATGCCCATGCAGCTTGACTAGGGGCTTCCGCAGCTCCATGTATTGTGATTTTTGAATCCCTGCGGACCGCCGCATTCAGGAACCTTGCGGACGCCGAGGTTTTTACCGGAGGAAAGGATGTCTTTCTGGTCGGCGAAAACGGCCAGGGCAAAACCAACTTTCTTGAAGCCCTCTATTTTTCATCCTACGCTTCCTCTTTCCGGGGGGTCAAGGACAATGAACTGGCCCGGACCGGGGAAAAAGACTACTCCGCGGCGGTTAAGATAAAAGATGTCGACGGTAGTTTTGCTTCCCACGATCAGGTGCTGGTAAAATACGAACAAGGCAAAAAGACCGTCCACATCGACGGAAAACGGGTTGAGGACCGGAAAGAACTTCTTTCGGTAATTCCCTGCATCGTTTTTTGCCACGAGGACATGGAATTTGTCGCCGGCAGCCCTGAACAACGGCGCTGGTTCTTCGATCAGAGTTTGAGCCTCTACGATCCGGTCTACCTGGATGACCTGCGCCGTTACCGCCGGGTGCTTAAAACCCGCAATGCCATTTTGAGGGAAAAGCCCATTGCGGGCGGCGCCATTGAAATATTGGACGCCCTGGACCCCCAGATAGCCTCCTACGGCCTCAAATTGATGGAAAAGCGGGAAGATGCGGCCCGGCTATTCTCCGCCCTGTTTGGGCCCCTCTACGAGGATGTTTCCGGCATCGGGGATATTGCGGTGCGTTACGCCCCTTCCTGGAAAAACGATACCCTGGAAAAAATTACCGGCTTTCTGCTGGAACGCCGGGAGCTTGATATGGCTGCGGGGGTCTCCCTTTCCGGCCCCCACCGGGACCGCTACATTTTTACCCGGGGCAGCGCCGAATTTGCCGCCAAAGCCTCTACCGGACAGCGCCGCCTTTTGGCCCTGCTCTTGCGGGTTGCCCAGGCCCGGCGTTTTTCGGAAACAACCGGGAAGAACCCGGTGCTCCTATTAGACGATGTGCTCCTGGAAATGGACGGTGAAAAACGGCGGAAATTCCTTTCGGTGATGCCCGAATACGATCAGGCTTTTTATACCTTTCTGCCTGAAGAGCCCTATGAACGGTACCGCAAATCCGGCACCCTGGTGTATTATATGAACTCAGGCGGGGTAAGTCCCGGACCAGGTTCTGCAGCGGCAAGTTCCGGAAAAGGGGTGAGTTTATGAAACGGGCAGGGGAGCTGCTTTCAGCCCTTTTTGACGAAGGGTTTATGAAAAAGGCCCAGGGCTATTCAAATCTGTTTTCCGCCTGGCAAAAAATAACCGCAAAATGCGGCATCGCCGCCGCCGCGGACCATTCCCGTATCCGGGAGCTGGAACGGTGCGTGCTCCTTATCGAAGCGGACCACCCCGGCTGGGTCCAGCTGCTCCAGACCAAACAGCACCGGCTCCTCTCCGACGCCCGGCGCCGCTTTCCCGACCTTACCATCACCGGCATATCCTTCATGTTAAGCCGGGAGCCCCCGGGGGCGGAGAAGGCCCCGGAACCGGCCGCAGAGGTCACAGCAGGCCAGGAGGAGGCCGTGACGCGCCCCCAGGAGCCCCTGGAGCCGGGCCCGGCAGCAACCGGGCAACCGGAAATCAAGGCCGGGGTTGTAAACCGGGGTTCCCCTTCAGAAGCGGCTGAACAACCAGCAGCCGGAGAAGCGGATGCAGCCGGCGGCGACCCCTATGCGAAGATAACAGACGAAGGCTTGCGGGATACCCTGAAACGGCTGGAACAGGGCTTGAAGGGGAAGTAGAAAAAATGGAAATAGCGGTTTTAGCGGATATTCATGGAAATTTAATAGCCCTTGAAGCTGTTCTTAAAGATATAGAAGAAAACAAAATCGATCAAATAATTGTCCTGGGGGATATGATAACAGATTTCCCCGATAACACTAATACTATTTTAAATATGATCAAGCAAAAGGCGCAATATATTATTAAAGGTAACCGTGAAACTTATTTACTAAGCGCCGATATGAAATTCAGGGAATATAAACAATTTTTGTCAATAAGTAAAACCTATGATGCAATATCTTCAGATAATTTAAAATTTATTTCATCCCTGCCTGAACAAATATCAATCGTATATGATAGTTCATTTTCATTTGATCAATGGTATAAAAAAATTAATGATAAAATAATAGTGAACCCCGGTTCGGTCGGCATTAATTTTAGTGGTTCTAAAACAGCTCAGTATGCAATAATTAACTATGAAAATGGAATAGCATCAATAGTATTAAAAGATGTAGTTTATGATTTTGAAAGATTAAAATCAAAATATAATCAAAATAATTCGTGGAATACATTATGGCCAATACCAAATAATGTTTGGGATGATCTATTCAAAGAATGGTCTAAAAAAAATGATAAAGACGAACATAGATAACACAAGCAGCGCTTTAACCGATTCCTTCGCCTTATACACCCCCTGTGTCCTCTGCCCCCGCGCCTGCGGCGCAAACCGTACCGCAGGCGCTCAGGGCCGCTGCGGGGAAACCGTGGAACTGCGCCTGGCATCCGCGTCCCTGCACTGCGGGGAAGAGCCCCCTATTACCGGCTCAGGCGGCTCGGGGACGATTTTTGTTACCGGCTGTAACCTGGGCTGCGTATTCTGCCAGAACTACCAGATCTCCCGGGAGGGGATGGGCCGGGCCGTAAGCCCCGAAGAATTCGCCGCCATTGCCCTGCGGCTGCAGGAACAGGGCGCAGAAAACATCAACATCGTAACCGGGAGCCACGCCGTCCCCGCCATCGTCCGGGGCATAGACGCCGCCCGCAGCCGGGGCCTCCGCATCCCGGCGCTGTGGAATTCCTCGGCCTACGAAAGCCCCGCCATGCTGGACCTCCTTAAAAGCCGGGTGGACGTATACCTTCCGGACCTCAAAACCCTGGACAGCGCCCTTGCCGGCCGATACTTCAACGCCCCCGATTACCCCCGCCACGCCGCCGCC
>BNVE01000081.1 GCA_025997875.1 Spirochaetia bacterium | reverse complement strand
CTGGTACTCCTCGCCGAAAATATCACGGGAATTAACGCGCTGTTCCATGAGGTATTTCAAAACGCTCCCCAGGAGATGGTTAAACGCCACCCGCACGTTATCCATAGAGATGTTCTGCTTTTCCCTCAAGTCTTCGCAAAAGGCCGCGAGGGCCGCGGCGGTCCCTTCCGTGTTGCCCAGGCGCAGGTTATTAAAGATGATCTTTTCCCGGTCCGCGGGATAAAAGTACCCCTTTACAATATCCATATCGGCGGTATAGGCAAGGAGGCTGCCGGGGCCGGACAGGAGTCTGTAAGAAAGGGCGATTCGGGCGCTGCTGTAAGACAGATGCACCTCGCCGGGACCCGCAGCCTTCCCTACACCGGCGGAAAAAACGATACCCTCCCGGCGGCACTCATCCAGAATGCCGGCGAGGGCTGCGGTCAGGGTTTCTTCTTCCAGTTCCTCAAAGTTGAGGAGGATGAGGAGGCTGTTCTTTTCGGGAGATAACATAAAGCAGGAAGCCAGGGGTTCAAGCCTGCTCCGGCAGCGATTGGCAATGTCCGCATTCGTTTTCGCGGCGTCCGCGTCCGCAGGTTCCGGCTGAATAACCACGCAGCGGAACAGGGGGCCTGTAAAAACATCCGCGGGAACAACGGCGTTACCCGAAACCAGCCGCAGCAGTTGATACTCGGAAATCAGCTCCGCGTCTTCCGACAGCCTGTGGGAGAAGCTGTCCAGGGCCGTGGAAATTTGGGCGAACTCGTCGGCCTTTTCGCCGGGGCCAATGGTCCCGCTGTCCCGCAGGCGGCTGAGGATAGATTTGACCGGCCTGTTCAACTGCCGGGCGAAGAACAGGGAGGAAACACTGGTCAGCAGGAAGAACGCGATACCCAGGCCGATGGAGATCCGGTATATAACGCCGATCCTGCGGTTGATTTCTTCCATGGAAACATTGAGGTAATAGTACCAGCCGTTGAAGGGCGACTTCCAGAAAACGTTGAAATACTCATTTCCTTCCACGGCAATGGTGGCAAAACCGGAACCGGGAGACGACCCGTTTTGCAGATGAGCCCAGAGGCCGGGACTGAGGGCGGCGCCGATGTTTGACTTGTCGATGTCCGAAAGTACCTCCCCTGATTCGCTGACAATGACGATGGGGCCGGCGCTTTCCGGGGCATCGCCGTTGATTATCCGGTTCAGGTCACTTTCCCGAATGTTAAAGGCGATGGCGCCCCGGATTCCCGTGGCGAAAGGAACCAGCGGGGTTACATAGGTCAGTACCGGTTCGGAGCCGAGACCTCCCATGCCGGCGTACAGGGAATGGGGGGAATCCCACCATCCGGCGGAAGGGAACTTCTCCACCGAGGCCCGGTACAGGGAGACCAGTTCCCGTTCCGGGGGAATTACCCAGGACAGGGAGGTGATAATCTCATCCCTCCCTTCGGGGATGATAAAGATCGAATGGTACTTGTTGCTGGCCCGGACAATATTATTCAGGTCCTCGGTCAGCCGGATAAGATCCCGCGCCGAATCCCCGGTTCCGGGCATGATCGCCCCCAGATGTTCGTTCAGGGAGATGATCAGGGCCTGGTTTTTTATCTCATCGTTCCAGAGGGTGAAAACGCGATCCGCCGTTTTAAGCCGCTCCAGGTAGGACTGCCCCAGATGATCCCGGTAGAAGGAAACGGTAAAGACGTGGTTCAGGACACTCAGAGCTATCACCGAGAGGCCCGCGAGGAGGGCGAAAGATCCAAACAGTTTTACCGAAAAAGGAAGACGGTCAAGTTTCATAGTATCCTTTTAGCTCAAGTATAACTTTCGCTTATTTGCCTGTCAATAATCGAAAAGTATACCTCCGCACAATAATTATTGTTTACAGGTTTCACCATGGGGATATATCCTGTCAACGTGGCAATATTCACGGAGGGTGTTATTAAACGAAGAATTTTTGGCGTCATCGTTTTGATGACAGCCGCCGCCCTGGTGTTCGCCGGGGGAAAAAGCGATAGTGCCGCCGGGAGGACAAAACCGGCGGAGATCACCGTGGAGGTCTTTGACCGGGGTACCGGCGGGGACCGCTCCAGCCCGGTCAGTAACAACTGGACCAAATGGATACAGGAGAAGCTGCTCAAGGACGAGAACATCAAGGTCACCTTTGTACCGGTTCCCCGCCAGGAGGAAACCACCGTCCTCAACACCATGATGACCGCCGGTAACGCCCCGGACATTTGTTTAACCTACGATACGACCTTCATCGCCAATTACCGGAACCAGGACGGCCTCTATGACCTCTCTCCTCATGTGGAACGCCTGATGCCCGATCTAAAAAAGTTCCTCGGCCCTGACCCCTCCATCCCCGGTAGCGACCTTATCTACCGTTACCGGAGCGGTCAGACCGGCAGGATGTACTCTATTCCCGCCCGCCGGACCAATACCGCCAACTATAGTACGTTTATCAGGAAGGACTGGCTGGACAAGCTGGGGCTTCCCCTGCCCAAAACACGGGACGAATTTTACCGGGTACTTGTCGCGTTCAGGGACAAAGACCCCGGCGGAGTGGGCAAAGACCAAGTAGTACCTTTTTCATGGTCCCCCCAATGGGGGCCGGTTAACAGCATGAATTCTTTCATAGACCCCGATATCAGTTCCAGAGACATTTGGATCAACTATGTGATTCCCGACTCGGGGGCGAGCTGGCCGACCATGCCGGGTATCAAAGAAGGTTACCGCTGGCTTAACAAACTGTACAACGAGGGCCTTATCGACCCCTATTTTCCGCTCCGGAACAGCGGCGATTGGGATAAGCTCCAGAAGTCCGGGCTTACCGGAAGTTTTGAGGCCTTTTACGATCACCCCTACGTCAATACTCCCGGGATACAGAAGGATCTCCAGGCCGGCATACCGGGCGCCGAATTCGTGGCGATTGACTGCTTCACCAACGCGAAGGGGATTACTTCCAAACTCGCCTTTGACGTAGAGGGGGTCCACTTTTTTATCCCATCCTATTCCAAAAACCCGGAAGCGGCCATGCGTTATGTCAACTGGCTTGCCCGTTTTGAGAATATGTATTTCCTCCAGTTCGGGCCGGAGGGAATTACCCACGACATGGTAGACGGGATTCCCCAGGTCAAAACAGTTACCGGTCCGTGGATACAAAACAGTGTCTTAAACCTGGACTATACCATTCCGGTGAACGGCCTTTATCTGGGGAGTGACGAAAAAAACAAGGCGGCCATTGTCCGGCGTTTTACAATACGTCCCGATCTGGCCGAAAGCGCCTATAAAGCCGCGATGACCAACACCTGGTCCATACCGGTGGTTCCGGCGGACTTAAGCGTCGGAGGGCCGTACCAGCAAACCCTGAAGGACAAGCTGAAAAACTTCAGCACCCTGGCCATTACCGGTAAACCCGTTGATTTTGACCGGCTCTGGGATCAGGGCCTCGCGGACTGGCTTGCCTCTGGCGCACAAGCCATCATCGACGAGCGGGCGGCAAAGTACGCAGCGCCATAACAGGGTCTCAAGAACCATTTGGTTCAGAATATATTTTTAGGAGGACATTTATGATGTCAAAAAAACTTTTGACCCTTGCTCTGATCCTGGCGGTAGTTACCGGGATCGTGTTCGCCGGAGGAAAAAGCGACCAACCGGCGGCCGCCGGCGGCAAGCAGCTTATCCATGTCTGGACGTACAACCGTCACGATCTGGCTTTTATGGAACAGAAAGTGGCAAATTACAACGCCACCAACAAGGACAACATCGAGGTTGTACTGGGTTCCTATTCGGATAACTATTCCCAAACCGTCAACTTGGCCTACCAGACCGGTGAGGCGCCGGACATTTTGGCCCATGACCCCAATGTGTTCCTGCTCCATGTCAACCAGGGAAGATTCGCCGATTTTACGCCCCTGATGGACGCGAAATTCAAGGGAACCTTCGGGAGTCTGATCTGGGATGACGTGAACCGGATAAACGGGAAGGTGTACTTTATCCCCACCATGGCTACCACAAACCGGCTGTTCTACAATAAGGGGATCTTCAAGCGGGTCGGCCTTGAGCCGCCCAAGACCCTGGAAGAGATGGTTGCCGCCGCGAAAAAGATCACCGACACTCTCAAGGGCGAAGGGATCTACGGTTTTGCCCAGAACATGCGGAGCCCCCAGTCCGGCCTGAGCCGCTCCCTGGCGCCCATGATTGACCGGCAGTTGGGAATTCACCAGGGCTACGACTTTGCCAAGGGACAGTACGACTTTACCGGCCACGGCCCGGTACTGGCCGCCTGGAAAGAGCTGCTCTCCCCGGCCATCGCCTTCCCCGGCTGTGAATCCCTGGATATCGATCCCTTGCGCAGCCAGTTCGCGGCGGGCAAGATCGCCATGTACTTTTCCTACACCCATGCGGAACCGGGGGTGTACGCATCCCAGTTCCCCACCAAAGAAGAGTGGGGCTCGGTACAGATCCCCGTGCCGGGGGGAAACGTGAAAGGCGCCCAGAACTACCAGGTTACCAACGGCTGGATGATCAATCAGGCAAGCAAAAACATTCAGACCGCCTGGAAAGTGTACGTTGATCTCCTGGCCAACACGGATCTCCTCAAAGAATACTACGAACAGGGCCTGGGCATTACCATGGTCCCGGAGGTCATCGCCAAGGCCAGCCCCGCTCCCATTTTCCGGGATAACCCCACCATGCTGATCACCGCCACCGACGGGCTCTGGCCCCGGACTCCCCATGAGGCCAATTCCGCCGCAGTGGTAGTGGAAGGCCCGAATATGTGGGATACCTTCGCCTCGATCATTTACGCCAATGCAAATCCCCAGCAGGCCCTGGCGGATCTGACCACCCGGTATAACAAGGCCCTCCAGGCCGGAATCGATCAGAAGCTTGGTACGCCGATCAAGGCAAGCGCCGGTTTTAACCCGATGCAGCCAAAACTGTAAAAGGCAATAGGAGAAGAATAACCACGGACCACACTGACCACACGGACAAAAGAAAAGATAGGGAAGCACGAGTCCGTGATGTCTGTGAGGTCGGTGGTTAATTTCTTCATTATTTTTTTGATACCAAGGTCAGGAGCACATGATGAAAAAACAAACCGCCGCGTACTGGAAAAAAGCCCTTATCGGCAACATCCAGTCCTACAGCCTTTTGCTGCCGAATCTGTTGCTGTTCTGCGCCTTTTCGGTTTTTCCCGTCTTCTGGACCCTGAAATATATTTTCTACCGCTACGGCGGAGTCGCCGGGGAAAAGCCGGTCTTTACCGGCCTCCAGAATTTAGCCAGGGTTTTCAGGGACGGCCAATACTGGCAGGCAGTAGGCAACACCTTTGTCTATGCGGGGGGCAAGATCGCGCTCATCATCCCCCTGGCTTTTTTCCTTGCCCTGATCCTCAACAAAAGCCGGAGGGGGAACGGGCTCTTCCAGAGCGTCATCTTCGTTCCCACCATTATGAGTTCCGCCGTTATGGGACTGGTGTTCTTCCTGCTCTTCAACACCTATAACGGGGACCTCAACCGTTACCTGATGGCCCTGCGCGTTATCTCCCAGCCGGTAAACTGGCTTGGCAGGGAACACGCCATGCTGACCCTGATCATCGTGGCCGTGTGGGGCGGTGTGGGGAACTACATGGTGTACTTTATCGCGGGACTCCAGATGATCCCGAAAGAGGCACTGGAAAGCGCAGTCATGGACGGCGCGAACCGGCGGCAAACTCTGTGGAATATCACCATCCCCATGCTGGGGCCAATCCTCAAAATAATTCTGATGCTTTCGATTATCAACGCCTTCTCTGACATGAATACCGTCATGGTTCTGACCGAGGGCGGCCCGGTTAACGCTACCATGGTCATGTCGCTTTACGGATATTCGTTCTTCTTCCCCGTCTCGGTGGCCGCCCTGGTGACCATACCCCAATACGGTTACGGCGCTGCGGTGAGTTTGATTTCCGCCCTTATCGCAGGTCTAGTCACGGTGATATACCTCATCGTGTCACGCAGGATGGACAAAGTATTTTAGGAGTAAGTATGGCTGCAAAAAAAGATGAGCTGACTATTAATATAGTTTCGTATATTTTTGTCATTGTCATGGTGATCCTGACGATGTACCCCATTTTCTATACGGTCCTTGGCTCCTTCAAAACCAACGCCGAATTGACCGCAGGGGGGCATATCTTCCCCAAAACGTGGCAGTTTCAAAACTACGTGACCGCTTTTGTAAAAGGTAACTTTGCCCGTTACACGATGAACAGCGTTTCTGTAAGCATCCTTGCCATGGTAGTGGCGACCCTGACCGCCGCCATGGCCGGTTTTATCTTTGCCAGACGGAGCTTCGCGGGGAAAAAGCTCCTCATGGCCCTCTATGTCTCCATGCTCTTTGTGGCCCTGGGATCGGTAACCCTCTACCCCATGTACTACCTGCTGGCGTTTTTCAAACTGAACAAATCCATGGCGGGGCTCGTCCTGGCCCTGGTGGGCGGCCAGGCTTCCAATGTGCTGCTGGTAATGGGCTTTACCCAAAGCATCCCCCGGGAACTGGACGAAGCGGCCACCATTGACGGGTGCAGCCTCTACGGTATTTTTTTCCGCATCGTGTTTCCCCTGCTCAAGCCTATCCTGGCGGTGGTGGCTCTTTTTTCATTCCGCTCCGCCTGGAACGACTACATCACCACCCTGATCCTGAGCATGGCAAACCAGCGCCTCAAAACCCTGACCGTGGCGGTAGTCCAGTTGAAATATTCAGCTAACGCCGCGGCGGAATGGCACATCATGCTTGCGGGGGCGTCTATCGCCATTATTCCGATTCTGATCGTATACTTTTTCACCAACAAGCAATTCATCGGCGGATTGACCGCCGGGGCGGTAAAGGGATAGAAATTTAACCACAGGACACGAAGGGAAGAAGAGTAGACTTGTTCGACAACTCGGTTAGTTGCCGAACAAGTCCTGCAAAATACTCCGTATTTTGCGTTTTTTAATGGTTGTTGTTCAATAACTGATTTATTGAACAACTCTAGTAAAGAAAGGTGATTACACCGCAACTTCTCTTCCCTTTGCGTTCCACCTAAATATCCTGTAAGCGGGTAAAGGTTTCCGGGTGTTCCCGATAATCATTTTCCCCGGCGGCAATGATTTCTTTTTCCTCTGCGGTCAAGTCGGTTTCGATAATAACCGGGTCGATTGAAAGGACGGTAAAAAGCGGTTTTAATGCCGCAAGGTTTTGTTCCGGCATGACGTCTAAAAAGGCGTGCAACTCTTGCCTTAATACGGAGTTCCCACAAACCTTTGGTTTGTATTCGATTCTATTTTCAAGGTTTGTCATTATTTTTTCTCCTTCTTGGTATAGGCTTGTCCTCTGGGGATAATGCTATGAACCCTGACGGAAGTATCAATTTTGAAAAGTATCCGCAAATCTCCTACTCGTGCCCGGTATCCATCGTCATAATACCATAAATATATCATAAAAAATCGCTCTCTACAAGGCTCTGATTCCGTTTCTAATTAAGAAGAATTTTTAATCACGGACCACACGGGGTCCCCATTTGCACAGAGAGTCCCTTGAGGGTCTGTGGTTAACCTTCTTCCGTGTCCGTGGTAAACTGGCTTGGCAGGGAACACTACGACTGAATGTTACAAACCGGGAGGCTGTTATGATAAACCGATTGCGATTTGGTGATGAGCGGGACTGGTTCAACCGGCGGCGGTTCGGCATGTTTATCCACTGGGGGCTTTTTTCCATTCCCGCCTGGCACGAGCAGGTTTTATGGCGCGGCAAAATGCGCCGCAGTGAATACGAAAAGCTTGTCCGCGAGTTTAATCCCGAAAAATTCGATCCCGACCAGTGGCTGGACCTGGCGCAAAGTGTTGGCATGGAATATGTCACCGTGACCGCGAAACACCACGACGGTTTCTGTATGTTCGATACCAAATACACCGATTACAATGTTATGCGCACGCCGTATAAAAAAGACATTATACGAATGATAGCCGAATCCGCAAAGCGTCACGATTTCAAACTTGGCTTTTACTATTCCATACCCGACTGGCATCACCCTGCCTGCCCCAATCAGGGCCGGCACCATGAAATGTGGGGTAATCGCCAAAGTGATGAGCCTGATTATGACACCTATTTTCAGTACATGGAAAACCAGATAAGCGAACTCTGTACCAACTACGGCGAAGTCAGCCAGCTTTTCTGGGACGTGAATATCCTTGATTACAACAACCGGGAATTCAACGACCGTATGCGCAAACTGCAGCCTTCGCTGGTGATCAACAACCGGGGGCCCGACAACGGCGACTACGCCACGCCGGAACGGGAAGAAGATACCCCTGACCGGAAATTTTCCCAAAGCATGGAATTTCCCGGCCATACCGAAGCCTGCCAGTCCCTGGGGCGGGAAAGCTGGGGCCACCGGATTGACGAGGACTACTACAACCCCAAATACCTGATGCAGTGCATCGACCGGACCCTGGCCATGGGCGGCAACTACCTGCTCAATGTGGGGCCCAAAGCGGACGGCGCGATTGACGAACGGGACATCGCCTCCCTCAAGCGCATCGGCCAATGGTACAACAACATAAAAGAAGCCTTTGCCCCGGACACCTACCCCGCCACCTCAATGATTACCGATCATAATGGACATACGGACCTTCCCATGCGGGATAAGATCCTGCTTACCCGCCGACAAAACACGGTCTACGTCCACGCCTATGAAGATTTGGCTTCCAGTTCCATTGATCTGCGGCCTTTTACCATGCAGCCGCTTAAAGCGACCCTGCTTAACACCGGGGAGCCGGTGGAAGCCCTTGTCGCCAAAACGCCCTATTACCATGAGGAGGACCAGGCGTACCTCCGGCTGCGTAACCTGCCAACCGCTGCCATCACCGATGAGCCCCTGGTGGTCAAGCTGGAATTCGATGGGACTGTTTGGGAATAGTGGACTTGTTCCAGAACCCGGTTGGTTCTCTCACAAGTCTCGCAAAATGCGGAGCATTTTGCATTTTGTTATACGCTATTCCGGCCCGGCCGGGCTTCCATTCTGCCCCGGCGCTTTATGTCGGCGTCTTCGGCGGCGTTTCTTCGGGGCATCCCCATCTGCTGCGGGGCCGTCCGGAACGGGCCTTTCCCGTTCCGCGGAGGGATCGCGTTGGCCCCGGGTATGCGGGGGGAAGCGGGCGCGCTTAATGGTGATGCCGTGCTCCGCGAATATGAGCCGCACTGCGTAGTCCAGTTCCACCCGGGGGGGATTCATGGGGAGCACAAAAGCCCGCACGGCGATAAAGGCGTTCTTGTAGCGTTCCGCCCCCTTGGGCCCGTCCCAATCAGCCGGGTCCGCCGGGGGAAGTTCTGCCTGGAGTTCAAGGTAATCCTGAATAAAAGCTGCAAGCTTGTGACCCGGCTTGTCCGGCTCCGCCCCCGGAATCCGCCGGGCCGGTCCGCCCTGGTTTAATTTGGAAAGCCGGTCCAGGTAGCGCCGGCGGAAATCGGGGTTCTCCTTCATCAGCCGGGAGGCATTGGGCTGGAGGTATTCATAGAGCCCCAAGCCGTCAAGCTTTTCCACGATAAGGGCGGCGCTGGATGAATTGATGATCTTGAAAATTTCTTCCGTAAGCCGGGAAGGGGAAATTCCTGCGAGCAGGGGGGACTGTTGTTTGATTTTCCAACGCAGGGCCAGGGGCAGCTTGAAGCCCGTGGTGGCGCCGTATTTGACCGCCCGGATCATCCGTACCGGATCATCCTTAAAAATGGCCGCCAGGGGGATGATCGGCCGTATCCGCTTTTCCCGGATATCCTTCATCCCTTCCACATAATCTATGACGATCTGTTTGCCCGGATCGTAAAAAAGGGCGTTCAGGGAAAAATCCCGGCGCTGCACATCTTCCTCAATGGTACCAAAGGTGTTGCTGGTGGGACCGTCCTTGAGGGAACGGAAGGTGGAGACCTCAAAAATTTTTGGCCCCGCGTACACATGAACCAGACGGAACCGGTGGCCGATGATCCGGGCATTGCGGAAGAGCTTTTTGATCCTGGCGGGATTGGCCGCACTGACGATATCAAAATCCTTTGGCCGTTTTCCCAGAATCAGGTCCCGAACTGCGCCGCCCACAATGTAGGTCTCGTAGCCCGCGGAGCGCAGCCGTTCGGTTATGGTTACCGCATCGCTGTCCACATCGGAAAAATTAATGCCGTGTTCGTCACGGGTATACACAATTGCTTTTTTAACGAGTCTTCCATTCTTTTCCGCTGAGTAACGAATTCGCAAAAAAACCTCCGCAATTACTCATTAATGTATATGTTTCAAAATCCACGAGAGCAGGTTTCCGGTCACCTCTTCCCGGTTGGTTTCGTTCAGGGTTTCGTGCCGGGCGTCGGGATAGAGGACAAATTCCAGGTCCTGGATACCCAAGGCGCGGTAGGCGTCCACCAGCGCGGTGGGACTTGCCCCCATTTCCCCCACCGGGTCCGCACTGCCCCCAAAGACATAAATGGGCAGCCGGCGGTCTATTTTTTCCATGGCCTCGCTCCGGTGGATCCGGTTCAGGCCGCCGAGGAGGTCCCGGTAAAACCCGGAGGAACTGAGATTGCCGCTGAGGGGGTCCGTGATAAAGGCGTCCACTTCCTTTTCATCCCGGGAAAGCCAGTCAAAGGAGGTCCGGTTGGGGCGGAAGGGCTTGTTATAGGGACCGTCCGCAATGGCATGGGAAATGATGGAGCCCTTACGCTTCCCCCGGAGGGCCGAAATAAAGGCCATACCGGGGGCGCCGATTTTTATCTTGATCCCGTCGGGGCCCCGGGTTCCCGAAAGGATGCACCCGTCAATCCCGGTGTAATTTTCGATATAGTTCTGGACCACAAAAGAACCCCAGGAATGCCCCAGCAGGAAGAGGGGGATACCGGGACGGAGCCTGCGGATCAGACGGTTCACCGCGTCAACATCGGAAGTCACCAGGGAAAAGCCGTCATGATCGGCACAGTGCCCCCGCAGTCCGCCAATGCCGGGCCCGTTGACCTTAAGGTCTGCAGTCAAGCCATGGCCCCGCTGATCCGCAGCCCACACCTCAATGCCCTCTGCGCAGAGCCGCCGGGCAAGCCGTTCATAGCGAAGGGAATGTTCCGCCATGCCATGAACGATATGCAGCGCCGCCCTGGGAGTCTCTTCACCGCCCGACCGGGCCGCGTCTTTCGATGCCCAGCGCCTCAAAAAAAGCCGGGCGCCCTCAGCCACGGATATCCACCCGGTTGAATCCTGAGACAGTTCCCAGGATGATTCCTCAGCGGAAGGTTCCGGAGGGGTACTTACTTCATCCATATCAGGATTGTACTCCCTAAGTTCATGATCAATCAACATGCCCTGTGGTTAAATTTCTTCTTCCCCGATGCTATACTTACCGGCATGGCGATGGGGGAAATTTTTACCGCTCCGGTGGAACAAATAGGCGCAGGGGGGGCAGGAATTGCCCGGCGGGAAGGGAAGCCTGTTTTTATCGGCCTTACCGCCCCGGGGGACCTGGTTGCCGCCCGTATTGTCCGGGAACACCCGTTCTGGGCCCAGGGGGAGCTGGTGGAGCTCATCGAGCCCTCTCCCAAACGGATAAGCCCTTCCTGCCCCCTGTATGGGGCCTGCGGGGGCTGCTCCCTCCAGCATCTGAACTACCAAGACCAGGTTGAGGCGAAAACCACCATCCTCAGGGACGCTTTTATCCGTATTGGGGGCTTTAGGGAAGTCCCGGAGATTGAGGCGCACCCCGGCCCGCCCTGGGAATACCGCAACCGGGTACAATTTCATGGCATTTCCCGGACTCATGCCAATAAAAAGTCCCGCCCGGTTCTGCAAAACCGTCCCGCGCCGGGGAAAAAAAGCCCTGTGGGCTTCAAATCCCGCAAAGGTGAGGAGCTGATCCCCATCCCGGACTGCCCCATTGCCGATCCGGGTATCCGGGAGCTGCTGCGTACCGGGGCCGTCTATCCTCCCCCTGACCGGGACCGGTTTACCCTCTATTCCCACAAGGGCCTGATCTTACAAGAGGGGCAGCAGACCCGGGGCCGGGTACATATCCGCGGCCGGGAGCTGCTCATGGACGCGGGGGTCTTTTTCCAGAGCAATGCCCTTATGCTGGAAGAGCTTATCGGGGATCTCCTCAAAATCGCCGGCCAGGCGGACAGGACCCGGCCCATGGCGGATATCTACTGCGGGGTAGGTACCTTCGCCTTTTTCCTGGGGGATAGCTTCCCCCGGGTTGACCTGGTGGAGGAAAACAAAACAGCCCTGGCCCTGGCCCGGGAGAATGTACGGGGCGGGGCAAACGGTTATTTTGCCCTTACCGATGACGCCTGGGTGAAGATGAAAGAGGGAAGCCGCCAAACCGAATCCTACGGCCTTATCGTGATCGATCCCCCCCGGCAGGGGCTTTCCCCGGCGATGCGGCACTGGCTTGCTCATCCCGGAGGGCTGAGCTCGGCGTATCCTGCGGATACTCCACCTTTGATTGCCTATGTTTCCTGCGATCCCGCCACCCTTGCCCGGGACAGCCGGGAACTGCTGGCAGGGGGCTACGAACTTGCGGAACTGGGGTTCTACGATTTTTACCCCCAGACCGCCCACATCGAAAGCCTTGCGCTCTTTAAGAAGAAGGGCGGTCGTGGGTAAGCGCGGCTTCTTTCATTTTGCGGTTCTTTTCCTCTTCTTTTCCCTTACTCCCCCAATCCCCGCCCAGGTTCCGGGGGCTGTTCTTTCGGACAGTGCGGAACCGGACGATATCACCCCCATTTGGCGGCAGGCCCTGGGGGGCTCGGTGATGGGCCTTCCGGCGGTACAGGCGGAATCGGCGGTGGTGGTCCTGGACTCGGGGAGTATCAAGGCCTTTTCCACCCGGGGCTACCCCCTGTGGACCTATTCCGCCCGGGGCAGGCTCTCCCCCTATGTGACCCGGTCACGGGAGGGAACCTGCTATATCGCCCGGACCACCGGGGTCCTTATCGCGGTAAACCGGGCGGGGCGGGAACTGTGGCGGGTGAACACCGGCTCTCCCCTGTCCGGCGAGGTGATCTCCGGCTGGGACGGCCGCATCTTTGTCCCCACGGGGAAAACGATCTCCTGTTACACCGGGGCGGGCCGCCGTCTCTGGCAGCGCAGCCTGGAAAGCCCCATCAGCCTCCACCCGGTCCTGGACAAAAGGGGCGGGATCCTGATGATTTTGGAAAACAAGGAACTCCTCAGAATCGATCCCTTTGGGAGAATGAATTCCTTCAGCCTTGGGGAAGTCCCTCTGGCGGTGCTTTCGGTGAGCGCCTCCGGTAAAACCAATTCCTCCGGCGGCACTGACGGCGGCGAATCCTCTGAAAGGCTGCTCATGGTCTACAAAAACGGCGGCCTGGAAACAAGCGGGAGCGCGGGGGAGGGCTTAAGGAAACTGCCGTCCCTCCCTTCCCCTCCCCTGGCGGTGGTATGCCGCTTGAATCAGGGGGGCGGCGGTCCTGAACGACGGCCGGCTGCTGCTCTTTTCCATTGATACCGGGGAAGTGCTCTGGACCGGGGAAAGCCATATCGGAAGAGCCGAGGCCGCAAGGGCCATGACAGGGACGGCGGACAGGATCACCATGATCTTTGATGAACGGGGCGTCTATGTGCTTTCCCGGACCGGGGCCTCCGGCTTCATCGCCAACGGCAAGTCCGCAGGCCAGCGGCTCTGGATCATGCAGGTTGAGGGGGCGGCGACCATCCCCGCATTCGGGAATGACGGGGTCCTCTACTCCGGCGGTAATGACTGGATCCTCTATGCCTACAAACTGGAAGACCGGGTCCTGCAGCAGCAACAGTCCCTGTACGGCCCGGTCCCGGAGGGAAACTACGGCGCGGGCAGCCCCCCGCCTTCTCCCTGGGCGAATTACTACTTTGGCTTTGAGGAAAAAGCCCTGAACATCCAGTTTGCATTAATAAGAAGGGCTATCGATTCAGGCCAGGTTGGGGAACAGGAGCTTACCTATACGGGATACCTTATGGAGGTCCTCAGAAACGACCTCCCCCGCCCCGGTATCTCCCGGCTGCACCCCCAGGTCCAGATCCTCCAGCGGATTCAGGCCCTGCACCTCCTGGGGCTCCTGGGCTCCCCGGAGATCATCCCCTTCCTGGCGGATATTTTTTCCCGGGACGACGAAGCCCTGGTAAAGGCCGCCGCCGCGGAAGCCATCGGCAGCATCGGCATCGATCCTGACGGCCTGGCCCTGAGGGCTTTTACCAACGCCATCTTTGCCCCCGGTACGGTCCGTGACGAACAGGCCCTGCTCGGCATCGCCGCCGCCACCGGTGCCCTCTGCCGTTTCTCCGGCCCCCCCCTGTCCGACACGGGTGTCAAAATCCTCACCAGCCTCATCGCCGCCGGCCGGCCCCAGTCGGTACAGCAGCGGGCGCGGCGAGAGCTCAGTTTGATGGGGAAGTAGGGGGACGTATCCTTTCCCTTATTCCCGGACTTGTACCAATGCTATGCCAACATTGTTTTTAGCGCCTTCATAGGGCGGTACAAGCAGGGTAAAGCGGGTTCTTGTATCGTTAAGCTGGTACATACTCACCCAGCGAATACCCGAAAGCCGCGCTATTACCGGGTTCATAAAATCACATTCAACACGGAGAAAATCTTTGTCGTATGACCAGAGGCCGTCTCCATCCTGCATAAGGTCTTTGCCGTTTTCTTTTGTGGTAAGGGTTACAATACAGGTTCCATTCGGCACAAACACGATTTCGTAGAGATCGCTGCGTTGTATACCATCCGCATCTTTATACGAGGTACGGCCCTGCCAACGGCCGGTGATAAAAGGGTTTGATGAGACGGATGGCTGTTGGGGCGTTGCGGGGTTGGCCGGGATCGCGGGGGTTGGAATTACCGCTTGTCCTGTCATTGAAGCCGGGTTAAAATAGGCTATCTCGAAAAACTGTGAGTATATCGCGGGTACCTGCTGATTTTGGCTGACCCGTTGAACATCTAATCCGGTGCGGCGGAATATTTCGTTTACATCCAGGCCCGGGGTCTTGAGGTTATTGAGCAGCTGGCCGGTAAAAAGGCCGTTGCGGCCATCACCGTCCGCCGCTGCTTTTCCTGCGCCGGTGGCGTACATGATAATACTGCCCGGCGGCTGAATGGCCACATTTGACAGGCCCCGTGTTCCACCCCGTGACCAGCCAAAGGGGTTGTCACGGCAGGCGTCAAGGACCACTATGTTCAGTTTATTTTTGGCGGCCTGTAATTCGTCAAGCACATTCTGCACAACAAGGGCCTTTGTTTTAAGGAATGACTCGCTTCTTATATCCGCATCCACAGGTATTAGATAATTGTTACCATCGGATTGTACCCCGTGTCCTGCGTAGAAAAAGAAACCGTAACTGTTTTCCGGCTGCTGTTCCAGACGGTTTTTTAAGCGGATAAGGGCATTCTCCATCTGTTCCAGTGAGCCGTCCGGTACAATGTCTACAGAAAAACCCAGACCCTCCAAAACGCCTTTCATATCGGCGGCGTCGTTTGTGGGATTGCTCAACCTGGGAACATTTTTATAGGCGCCGTTTCCGATAACAAGGGCGTATTTATTTTGCCCCTGCAGGGCAAAAAGAGGAAGTAATAATGCCAGGGTAATCAATACAAACTTTTTCATGTTACTTCACCCCAAAGAATTTCTTGACTTCTTTTTCTATCAGGTTATTGGTAAGGATAAAGGGTTTTTCGATAATAGATACCCTTACATTATCTGCAACTTCGTACTTACCCGTGATGCCGCTTGCCTTGAATTCGCCTTTCTGGGTATTACCGGAAAATAAACCGCCTTTGCTTGAAATACCGTTTCGCACGGTTTCAACCGCCGCCTGGATGTTTTCCGGCTTGCCAAAAGAAAAATTAAACACATTGGACATGCTCCGCGTTTTGGAAACACCCCAGCCGATACTTTCTTCTATCGGGTGCTGCAGGCTAACAGTAAGGGAAGCGCCCTGGATACGATATGAGCCTTTAAAGGCGCCAACGCTGAAAGTTCCGGCCTGTTCATTACCGGTGAATGTACCGCCTTCGCTTTTCAGGGTGTTTTGTATTGCCTGTACAAATTCATTCATGTTATCGGGCTTTGGGTAACTTAACACTTCTTCAACGATATTTTTTGGTACTACGGTATAATTAAACCGCTTTTCAACAATAATGGCGCCGGGGGCGGATGCGGTATTGGCGGCATTTTTTAAGACCTGTGACATGCCACGGACCCCTTGTACCGGCATCATTTCGCCGGTGGTATAGGGAAGCCGGGCATCGGAGGCAATAACCAATATACTTTCCACGCCAAAAGGGGCTTCCATTACGTATTCTGTTGTATCCGGTATGGTGCGGATGGTGTTTGCCCTTAAAAAGTTGTTGCCGGTTGTCGCGTTAGGATAGATAAGCTGCATGTTGTTTTCAGCGTCAACGTAATAAACTTTAAAATAACAATCCTTGTCGGAGCGCAGGTTGATTTGCATTTTTTCGCCATCCACATAGGTATAGCTTTCTGAATTTGGCCATGCGTCGAGATTGAACGTTTTAGCCGGGACTGCGGGGACTGCGGCCTCCACGAGCAGGGCGTCAATTTGTTTATCCTGTAACTGGACAGCGGTTTGTGTGACACGATTTTCGGGCAGCCACTCAATATGCAAATCCTCCAACTCAGGCTTGGTTATTTTAAAATTTGCCGTACCGATATTTTTATTTGAAGCCGAAAACAGGGACAGGGTTACATCTATTACATTGCCCAATTCTGCATACACCCCTTCGATACTGCCCTGTTCTATATTTCTGGAACTTATAATTGTGCTTGAAGAAAGTAAAAGTTTGCCGCTTTTATTGACAAAATAGGCAATTTTTCCGTGAAGGTAACGGGACAGGGCGCTGGTGGTTTCAGAATCGATAAGCAGGATGGGGTAAACGGCTACCGTTACCGGGGCCCCTGCTGCTGCGGCCAGTTCGGCGACAGCGGCTTCTATACGGTTTTCGAGATCTGCGGCGGAGTCACCCGCCGTAACAAAGGCTGTACTGACAAATACGAGAAATCCGATTAGCAAAAATTTCTTTTTCATACAAAATCTCCTTTATGATAAAATAAAAATACCTTCCGGTCTTCCCTGCTTTTTATGGTACCAACAGGAAGGTATTACTCTCTTTTTCAGGCATTCGGCCTGTGGACGCTGCTCTGTTCTGCAAACTTTCCTGTTTTTACAGGGCTCAGGGGCGGACAACACGAAACCCGTTGTTGTTGTTACGGTTCGATGGAGTATTGTTGTTCCGATTGGCCGACCGCAGGTTCTGGGCGTTGTTGTTCCAACTGCCGCCGCGAAGAACGCGGTTAGGTCCCGAAGCAGCGCCCGTTACACACTTGGCAAAGAATGAACGGGAACGCGCAAGCAATATGGCGGCACGAACACTTTGTAATCGTTCAAATGCTTTTTCCTCCTTGATAATGCCATTATCAAGTTCGCTGTTTATTACACGAATTCTTGATACTACACGGCGTTTTGATTTTTGAAGCAGGTAAATACCGGTATTTTTTATCAGAAAACCCAGGAACGGCAGCCCTTGGGCGGTTTTTCCTACTATCGGTTCTTTCAATAAAAGGTGCAATGAAGTATCGGTATATTCCTTAACGCTGGCCAATATTTTTCTCAGCTTTTCTTTGTCATTTTCCCAAAAAACAAAATCATCCATATAGCGTACATAAGAGGCAGGATGCAGGTGTTCCAGAATATGGTGATCCATTGAAGAAAGATACAGGTTGGCAAAAAATTGGCTTGTTAAATTTCCTATGGGAAGCCCTTTATTTGATTCGATATGATAACTATCTATAATACTGAATAATAGTATTATTACTTTTTTATCCTTAATAATACGTAAAAGCTGCTGTTTTAATACTGAATGGTCTATTGAGTCAAAGTATTTCCGGACATCAAGTTTACAAAAGAAAGGATACGCCTTGCACCTGGAAAATGCAAAAAGCACCGCGCTATGGGTACCTTTGTTTTTTCTGCAAGCATAATTATGACAAACAAACTGTTTTTCAAAAACAGGTTCAAGGATATTCATTATTGCATGGTGCATAATACGGTCCGCAAAGGGAACGGCACTGATGGTTCTTGGTTTTGGGTCAGTGATAGTGAATGACCGGTATGATCCCCATTCATAATTTTCAGAGAGCAGGCGATTTTGTATGGAACGCAGATTTTCTTCAACATTCCGGCAGAAGAAAATCACTTCCGCAGATGAACGCTTTCCCCGCATCGCTTTAAGAAAGGCCAGGCGGATGTTTTGATAATCGGCAATCTTTTCAAAGAGCTTATTTTGCCGTACCATTCTCTGTTTCCTCAATATGATTATCAATAAAGAATTTCAGGAATACCTCGCCGTACTGTTTCATTTTTGCTTCTCCCACTCCGGGAATTTTTGCAATATCTTTTAATGAAGCAGGCGGCGTTTTAACCATGCTGGCAAGATGTTCATTGTTGAATACCACATAGGGCGGTACTTTTTGTGTGTCCGCAATTTCTTTGCGTAACTGGCGCAGTTTGTCAAAGAGCGCGAATTCCTGTTCGTTCAACACCTCACGGTAATCCACTCTGCTTGAGGAGCTTTGGGCCGCCGATTTTGAGTCTGTGCCGCCGTATTCAACCAAAAACAGCCATCCTGTTCCCCGTTCGCCGTCTATGATACGTTTTTCCACATTGACAATCCGGTTGGCGCTCAAAAACCTGTTCAGTTCATCGCATACCGAGGATTCGCCGAAGGGGCTGATAAAAAATGTCCTATACTGTGTCAACAATGGCATAAATTCCTCAAAATAATTCGACCCGCTTCGCGGGGGAAAATTTTACTTCCCCTCTTGGTTTCAAAACCTTACGCTTTCTTCAAGCGCCCCATAGGGCGGCCCTTCGGCTAAGGCGGGCTTGAGGCCCGCCACGCCTACGTGCTGCCCTATGGGGTTCTGTTTGCTATTGGCAGAACTCA
>BNVE01000080.1 GCA_025997875.1 Spirochaetia bacterium | reverse complement strand
GGGTTCGGCATAAAAGAAGGGGAACTGGATCGGCTCTTTGGGGATTTTTCCCGCATCGACAGCCACAAAAACCGGAGCATCGAGGGGACCGGCCTGGGGCTTGCCATCAGCCGGAACCTCTGCCGGATCATGGGGGGCGATATCAGCGTACAGTCAAAGTACGGCGAAGGCAGTGTCTTTACCGCGGTCATTCCCCAAAAGGTCCATGATGATCATCCCATAGCCGGGGTAGAGAAGGGTGATACAAAAGAGGTGCTCCTCTATGAACGGCGGGACATCTACCGGGAGTCCCTCATCTGGTCCCTCAAGAACCTGGGGGTCCCCGTTACCGTAACCACCAGAGGTGAATTGTTCACCGAACTTGCAAAAAAGGACTGGCCCTTTGTTTTTATTTCCCCCGATGTTCTTGAAGCGGTTCAGCAATTTGTAGAAGAGAAGGGAAAGAAAACAGTTGCGGCCCTGCTGGCAAAACGGGAAGAGGATGAATTTTTCCGGTATACCCCCACGATTAGTATTCCCGCTTATACGCCGATCATCGCCAATGTACTGAACGGCGTACGGGAAGCAAAGCAGGAGAAAAAATCCCTGGTCAGGTTTACCGCCCCCGACGCCCGCATCCTCATCGTGGATGACATCTCCACCAACCTGAATGTGGCCAGGGGTCTGCTGGAACCCTATAAGATGAACGTCAGTGTCTGCACCAGCGGAAGGGAGGCCATAGACCTGGTGCGGAACAGCCAGTACGATCTGGTGTTCATGGATCACATGATGCCCGAAATGGACGGCATTGAGGCAACCGCAGCGATCCGGGCCATGGCGGGGGAGTACTTTCAATCCCTGCCCGTCATAGCCCTTACCGCAAATGCGGTCACGGGAATGAAAGAAATGTTCCTTGCAAACGGATTCAACGATTTTATTTCCAAGCCCATAGAAGTTGAAAAACTGGACGCCATGATGGCGAAGTGGATTAAGGTTGAAAAACAGATAAAATTTGAAGGGGCCCCGGCCCCGGAAGCCCCGGCGGAAACTATCAGCCTGAGTATAGAGGGGGTGGATACTGCGCGGGGCCTTGCCATGACCGGGGGAACCGAAGCGGGGTACCGCAAAATACTGGCATCCTTTTCCAGGGATGCTGCGGAACGGCTCCCCGGCTTTGAAAGCCTTTTTGAAACCATGCCGGATGAAAAAACACTTTCACTGTTTACCGCCAACGTGCACGCCTTAAAAAGCGCCGCCGGGGCCATCGGGGCGGCCGCCGTGTCAAAGGCTACGGCGGAACTGGAAGCGGCGGGAAATGCAAGGGACCGGCGGCTTATTGCGGAAAAGCTGCCCGGTTTCTGCGGGGAACTCAAGGGGCTTACGGAACGGATAGGGCTGGCCCTGAATACCGGGACCGCCGGGTCCGGCGAGAGTATCGATCAATACCTTCCCCTTTTTACGGAACTCTCAGGCGCGCTGGAACAGGAAGACATCGGGACCATCCGGCGCATACTGACGGAACTGGAGTGCAAATCCTTTGACGCCAAAACAAAAGAAATACTAAACACTGTTTCCAATGACGTTTTAATGTCCGATTTTGAAGAAGCATCCGAAGCCTTTAAGGTATTAACGGGGAAACAAAGGGGGGATGTACATAAATGGACGGCAGGATAAAAAAAGTTATCCGGTCTTTAACCGGCAACGGTTCGATAAGACGTACCTTTTTTGTTTTTTCAATAGTCTTTTTTCTGATTATCTTTGCAGGGGGGACCATTGCATTTGTTTTTACCATGCGCCGGAACAGCTCGGAAGCGGTGGAAAACAAATTATCCCTGACCCTGGAAACATTGAAAATCCGCCTTGCAAACAAGGTTGACAGCGAACTTACCCTTGTCTTAAAGCTGGCCGACACCCCTCTTGTAAAACGGTATCTCCTGGATCCGGATAATCCCGATCTGATTGGCCCGGCCTTTGAAGAATTTGCCGCACAGCGCAGGAATTCTGTCATTAATACGGTGTTCTGGGTCAGCGACAGGAACAGGAAATTTTATCTGGACGATGCGGTATCCTATACGATTAACCCGGAAGACCCCAAAGAGTATTGGTATAATATGACCCTCTATGAGACGGAAAAATACAATGTTAATATAAATTACAATGCCGACATGGATATCACCAATCTGTGGATCAACGCGCCGGTCTTTGAAAACGGCAAACCCGTGGGCATTGTGGGAAGCGCAATAGGGCTGTCCGATTTTAACAGTTATCTCTACGAGGCCCTGCGCGATGATATGGACATCTATTTTTTCAATGCCCTTGATGAAATAACCGTAGCGGAAGATCAGGCTCTGGCCTTTAACAAGGTACTCATCACCGAACATTTGGGCGCCCTGGGGACCGAAATTGCATCTGCCGCCAAACAATGGGAAATAAACGCAGGAGCTGCGGATACCAGGATTTATACCAAAGACCGGATAAAGTACGCTATAAGTCCGATTCCGAATATGGACTGGTATATTATAGGCATTCATCCCTTTACCGCTTCTGTGATATTCAAAGACATCATGACCGGTTTTTTTGCGGTGGTAATATTACTGGTCATTATTATATTCATTGTCTGCAATGTTTTTATCACAATAATGAAGGATACGGTGGACAATCAAAACCGGCTGCTCATCGTGGTAAATGAAGTTACTTTGCTGCTCCTCGGCTCCCATGAAGAAAAATTTCAGGAATCCATAGAGCGGGGTATTGAGATGCTGGCCCGCTGCGCGGATGTGGACCTTATCTACATCTGGAAAAATATTTGGAAAGACGGGAAGCTCTATTACCGGCGTATGTACCGCTGGATGGAAAATGACGGGTTGATAAAAGACCCCCAAAACGAGAGCAAAGACTTTTCTTTTTCAGCTATACCGGAATGGGGAAAGCAGGTGAATGCCGGCCTTTGCGTTAACGGGCCTTTAAGCGATGTTCCTTCCGATGTGCGCGGCATCTTGGCCCCCTTTGGCATCCGTTCCATGCTGGACATTCCCCTCTTTATAGAAGATCAGTTTTGGGGCCTGATCAGTTTTGACGATACCCGCAAGGAACGGACCTTTACCGAAGACGAGATAAATATCCTGCGATCCGGGGGGCTGCTGATGGTCAACGCCATTTCCCGGAATGAAATGACAGAGAATCTGGTGCTGGCCCGGAAAGAGGCCCTTGCCAGCGCCGAGGCAAAGAGCGCATTCCTTGCCAATATGAGCCACGAAATCCGCACCCCCATGAACGCAATTCTGGGAATGACAGAACTGATATTGCGGGAAGACCTGTCGAAAGAAGTTCAGGAAAACGCGGTGGAAATCAAGAATGCGGGGGCCAATCTGCTTTCCCTTATCAATGATATTCTTGACTTTTCAAAAATTGAATCCGGCAAGATGGACATCGTTCCGGCTGAATATCTTTTCTCTTCCCTGATCAACGATACTATCAGTATTATCCGCATGCGCTTTGCTGAAAAGCCCCTCCTGTTTATTGCCAATATTGATAATACCCTGCCGAACAAACTGGAAGGGGATGTACTCAGGATACGGCAGGTCCTCCTTAACCTCCTCAGTAACGCGGTTAAGTATACCCGGGAAGGACAGGTTACCTTAACTGCCGCCGCAGTACAAAGCCCCGGTGAAGAACAGGACGGCAGCCGCATCATGATCAGTTTTAAAGTTTCCGACACCGGCATCGGCATAAAGAGCGAAGATATGGGAAAGCTCTTTGGGAAATTCAACCAGTTTGACCTCAGGGAAAACCAGGGTATTGAGGGAACGGGATTGGGCCTTGCCATCAGCCGGCAGCTCTGCCGCCTCATGGGCGGGGATATCACCGTGGAAAGCGTTTACGGCGAGGGCAGCGATTTTACCGCCCTTATCCCCCAGCGGGTACTGGACCCCGCTCCCTTTGCGGTGGTGGAAAAGCCGGAAAAGAAAAGGGTTCTGATTTTTGAAACCCGCCGCCCGGTTTCCGATTCCCTGGGCTATTCCCTTAATGCCCTTTCTGTCCCCTACAGAATTACTGCGGACCGGGAGGATTTTTTCCGGGAGCTTGAGGGCGGAACCTTTGACTTTGCCTTTATCCCGGCGGGAATTGCCGACACCATACTTGCCCTGATTAAAGAGAAGAACCTTGCCACCCGCCCGGTGCTGCTTGCGGGGTTTGGGGAATTTGCCGCCATCCAGAATATTCCCATCATCAGTATGCCCGCCTTTACCCTGCCCGTGGCCAATGTGCTTAACGGCGTACAATCCCTTAATTATCAGAAAAAAGCCAGCGTCCGGTTTACCGCCCCGGATGCAAAAATTTTGATCGTTGACGATATTGTTACCAACCTGAATGTAGCCCGGGGGCTTCTGGCCTTATACCGGACGGATATTACCACCGTTACCGGCGGCGCAGAAGCAATAGAACTGGTAAGAAACAACTCCTACGACATGATACTGATGGATCACATGATGCCCAAAATGGACGGCATAGAAGCCACCGCCGCCATCCGCGCCTGGGAAGACGCGCAAAGCCATTCACCTGCGGAATCCGCGAAGCGGATTCCAATCATAGCCCTTACCGCCAACGCGATTTCCGGTATGAAGGAAATGTTTCTGGAAAAGGGATTTGACGATTACCTTTCCAAGCCCATCGAAATCCCCAAACTGGACGAGATGATGGCAAAATGGATACCCGCGGAAAAACAGCTTAAGACAAGGGGCGAAACGCCCCCTGAACGGATCATCGAAACTACCGACATAAGCATTGCGGGGGTGGATACCGCCAGGGGGCTTGTCATGACCGGCGGCACAGAAGCGGGATACCGGAAGGTGCTGGCCGCCTTTAGCAAGGATGCAAAGGAACGTTTTGTACTGCTGGACCATTTGCCCGGGGAACAGGAAATCCCCCTTTTTACCACCGGCGTACACGCCTTAAAGAGCGCCGCAGCTTCCATCGGCGCCGCAGCGGTGTCGGAACAGGCGGCGGAACTTGAAAAAGCGGGAAAGGCGGGGGAAATAAAAACCCTTGCGGAACAGCTTGAGGCTTTTTACCGGGACCTTAAAAACCTGGTGGAACAGATCGATCTGGCAATGGAGGACGGCGCCGCGGGGGCCGAAGTTTCCGCGGAAAGTATCGCAGAATCCCTGCCTCTCTTTACCGCCCTCGCTTCCGCCCTGGAACAGGAAGACATCGGGAAGATACGGCATATCCTTTCGGAACTGGAGGATAAAGCCTTTGACGCAAAAACAAAGGAACGCATAGACAGCATTGCCAACTCGGTAATGATGAGTGAATTTGAAGAAGCCCTCAGTATCCTTAAGGCCCTGCTGAACGACATAACCCCGGAGAAGCAGCCATGAAGGATCGAGAGGTGAACAACGCGGCCGGTTACCCCTTACTCGTTAATATTGGGGTTGATATTCAAAAGGGCCTTACCATGACCGGGGGCAGCGATCAGAGCTACCGGAAGATACTGGAAGCCTTTTGCCAGGATATCCGGGATCGGCTTCCCCTGTTTACCGCTGTTCCGGATCGGGATAATCTTGAGAATTTTATCCTCAACGTACATGCCCTTAAGGGAGCAGCCAGCGCCATAGGCGCCGCCGCCGTATCAAAACAGGCATTGGAACTTGAAAGAGCGGGAAGGGCAGGGGACCCGGGCCTTATCGAAGGGGGGCTTGCGAATTTTTACCGGGACCTTAATAACCTTGCGGAACAGATAGACCGGACCCTGAACCCTTATCCCGCAGCCGGTATGGAGCAGGCCGGGGGAGAGGGCGGTGATAAAGCAGTTTCGGCAACCGGAAAAACAAAGGAGGAAATATGGAAAACAAACAGCCGCTTATAATACTGGTGGATGACAATCCCACCAATCTGATGAACGGGATCAATGTCTTAAGCGAGAAGTACAATATCTTTACCGCCCCATCGGCAAAAAAAATGTTTACCCTCCTGGAAAAACACCATCCCGACCTGATACTGCTGGATATTGAAATGCCCGAAATGAACGGCTACGAGGCCATTAAAATTCTTAAAGAGAAGAGCGAGACCCGGGATATACCGGTTATATTCCTTACCGGCAAGAGCGATACCAACGATGAGCTGGACGGATTAAACCTGGGGGCCATTGATTACATTACCAAACCCTTTGTCCCTGCACTCCTCTTAAAACGTATAGAGGTCCACCTGCTGGTGGAATCCCAGCAGCGGGAGCTGGAGTACTACAACAACAATCTGCGGAAAGCCTTTTCCACCTATGTTTCCGGGGATGTGGTGGAGGATGTCATGGGGGACCCCTCCCGGCTGCAGTTGGGGGGATCGAAACGGAACATGACCGCCCTTTTTACGGACATCCGGAACTTTTCCACCATCTCGGAAAAACTTGACCCCGAACATCTGGTAAAGCTCCTCAATATTTACCTTTCCGGCTTAAGCGATATTATCCTGGAACAGAAGGGTACCATCGACAAATACGAAGGGGACGCCATCATAGCCTTTTTCGGCGCCCCCCTTGACTTGCCGGATCATGCCTTGCGAACTTGCACGACGGCGGTTATGATGAAGTACAAAGAACAGGAAATCAATACCTATCTCCTGGAAAACAATCTGAGTTCCGTTCCCCTGTTTACCCGGATGGGGATCAATACGGGGGACATGGTGGTGGGCAATATGGGAAGCGAGCGGAAGATGAACTACACCATCATGGGGAACGCGGTAAACCTGGCGGCCCGGCTTGAGGGGGTAAACAAACACTTCAAAAGCCGTATACTGATAACCGGGGAAACCCTTAAGGCGGCGGGGGATACCCTTATAACCCGGCGGCTCCGCAAGGTGCGGGTGGTGGGCATCAATATGCCGGTGCAGGCCTATGAACTTTTGGACATCAAGGGCAAAGCCGCCGATAAGACCCTGGAGATTGTTGAACTCTTTAACCGCGCCCGGGAAATTTTTGAAAACCGGGACTGGGCCGGCGCGGAGGCGGCTTTTGAGGCGGTATTAAAACTTGACGCCGATGACGGCCCGGCGCAAACCTTTCGGGATTGGTCCGCGGAATTCAGGCGGACCCCCCCTGCGGCGGACTGGGACGGGATGCTTACATTAAGCGAAAAATAAAGGGGTTACCAAAAAGATGGAAAAAAATTTAACAAACTCCAAAAAATTTTCGCTGATGATCGTGGACGATTCAGGCACCAATTTGACAGCCATGGATGCAATTTTGAATCCGGACTATCAGATTTATACGGCTGATTCCGGAGAGCTGGCCCTTAAACTCATCCCGGAGAAGCTCCCGGATTTGGTTCTGCTGGACCTTATCATGCCCGGTATGGACGGTTTTCAGGTTCTTAAGAAACTAAAGAAAAACCCCAATACCCGGAGAATTCCCGTTATCTTTATCACCGGATCGGGCAACGAAACCGATGAAGAGCAGGGCTTTGCTCTGGGCGCGGTGGATTATATCAGAAAGCCCTTTAACAACGAGCTGGTCAAGGCACGGATCAAGACCCATATTGAGATACTGGAGCAACTGCGGGCCAATGAACAGCTGGTATTAACCGATCCCTTAACGGGGATAGCCAACCGCAGAAATTTTGATGAACGGTTCATGATGGAATGGCGCCGGGCCATTCGGGAAAAAACCGCCATCTCTTTTTTAATGATGGACCTGGACAAATTCAAAAGCTACAACGATACCTACGGCCATCCCCAGGGGGACGCCCTGCTTAAGACGGCGGCGAAGGTGTTTGAGGCAAAGATGAGACGCCCCGGGGATTTCGCCGCAAGGCTTGGAGGGGAAGAATTCGGTATTATACTACCCAATACGACTCTGGAAGCGGCCCTGACAATTGCGGAGGATGTCCGCGCGGGGATAGAGGCCCTGTACATACCCACCTTTGATGAAAGCAAAATCACCTCTACCACCATCAGCATAGGGGTGGTGTCAAAGATCCCGGTAAAAGGGGACCGTATCGAAGACTTTATAACCAGGGCGGATAAAAATCTCTATGCGGCAAAGGATGGGGGAAGAAACCGTGTCTGTCATACCAACTAAACAAGGAGTAAAAAAATGAAGGGGGATCGCAAGCTGACCATAAAACGGCGCTTCCTTATTTTTTCCATTGTCCTGTTTTTGCTTATTGCCGGGGGCGGAACCGCAGCTTTCTTTCTTGCCATGGGGCAGAGCATACGATCCAATGTGGACCAGGAACTTACCCGGCTCCTGGAAACCAAGCGGCTCAGCCTTGAGGCGTCGATCAATACGGAGTTGGCCCTTGCCCTTAAAATGGCGGATTCCCCCCTGATAGTCCGTTATTTTCTTAACCCTGTTGATCCGGAGCTGGAAACCCTTGCCTTTGCGGAATTCGCCGGGTACCGCCGGGCCTTTGGGAGCGGCAATATCTTCTGGATCAACGACAGGGATAAAAAGTACTACCTGGGGGGCACAAGCGCCGAATACGTGCTGGACCCCGATGAGCCGGAAGCGGTGTGGTACATGCCGACTTTGAATATGAGCGAAAACTATGAGTTCTATGTTGATTACGAGCGGGCCCTGAAAAAGAGCGTCCTCTGGGTCAACGTGCCGGTCCGTGTTCAGGGAAAGGGTATCGGCATCGTGGGGACCGCCATTGAAATAGGGGATTTCATCAATTCCATCTATGCGGACCTTGGCCCGGAGCTCAGCCTCTACCTGTTTAACAACGGGCTGGAAATTACCGGCGCTCGGGACAGCAAACTGGTGGAAGATAAGATCCAGCTTGGCTCTTACCTGAAAACCCAGGGGGCCCATATCCTTGACGCCCGGGATAAACTACGGGGGACTGAGGTGAGTACCCTTAGCCTGGGAAAAGAGGTAATCGCCCTGGGCAGAATTCCCCTGCTGGGCTGGTATATCACCGCCTTTACACCGGTTACCACGGACAGGTACCTTAACTCCTCGATGACCCTGGTTTTTGCCGCCATGCTGGCGGTAATTCTGATCATCTTTGTGATCGTTAATGTTTTTATTGTGGGCGCCCTTAAACCCCTTAACACCACCATGGATGTGTTAAAACAAATTTCCGCCGACTGGGATCTTACCCGGCAGCTTGCGATCCAGAGCGGGGATGAATTCGGGGAACTTGCGGGGTTCTTCAATATGACCTTTGGAAAAATCAGGGAACTGCTCACGGTAATCCGGAACAAGGCCGATTCCCTCTCCGATACGGGTACGGAACTGGCGTCTAACATGGAGGAAACCGCGGCGGCGATCAACGAAATTGCCGCGAATATCCAGAGCATGGAAGGCCGGGCCATGAGCCAGTCTGCGGGGGTAAGCGAAACCCGGGGCGGGATGGAACGGATCATGGCGAGCATCGGCGAGCTGAACGGGCATATCCGGGCCCAGTCCGAGAGCGTCTCCCAATCATCTTTGGCTATCGAGGAAATGCTGGCAAATATCCGCTCGGTGGCGCAAACCCTGGTCAGGAATACGGAAAACGTCAACTCCCTGGCGGAGGCTGCGGATGTGGGCAGGAGCGATCTGCAAAAGGTCGCCGCCGATACCCAGGAAATTGCCCGGGAATCCGAAGGGCTGCTGGAAATTAACGCGGTGATGGAAAACATCGCCAGCCAGACCAACCTTTTGTCCATGAACGCCGCCATCGAAGCGGCCCACGCGGGGGAAGCGGGGAAGGGCTTCGCGGTGGTGGCCGATGAAATACGGAAACTGGCGGAGTCCTCCGCGGAGCAGTCCAAGACCATCAGTTCGGTGCTTAAAAAGATTAAGGCCTCCATTGATTCAATTACCCAATCCACCGAGGTGGTCATCAAACGCTTTGAAGTGATCGAACAGGATGTGCAGACCGTATCGGACCAGGAGGCCGGGATACGGAACGCCATGGAAGAACAGGAGAACGGCAGCCGCAATATTCTGGAAGCGGTAACAAAATTGAATGAACTTACCACCCTGGTAAGAAAGGGTTCCGAGGAAATGACCGCCGAGGGCCAGGGGGTCATGCGGCAGAGCAAGGACCTGGAGAGTATCGCCGCGGAGATGGCCAACGGCATGGAAGAAATGGCCAAAGGGGCGGATCAGATCAATATCGCCGTTGTCCGGGTTAATGAGATAAGCGGGGAAAATAAAACCAATATCGACACCCTGAACGGGGAGGTGTCCAAGTTTAAGGTAGGGTAGGGGGGTTATGTCAAAACAGCCTTTTTATGCGGAGGGGCTTCGTTTTTCCTGCGTCCGTTGTTCGGCCTGCTGCCGGTATGAAAGCGGCTATGTGTTTCTTTCGGAAAAGGACCTGGACCTTTTGGCGGCGGTGCAGCATATAGGCAAGGCTGAATTGATAAAAACCTATTGCCGGTGGGTTGCCTTTGGGGGCGGCGTTGAGTACCTTTCCTTAAAAGAAAAAACCGGTTATGATTGTATATTCTGGCAAGAGGGCTGTACGGTCTATGACGGCAGGCCCCTGCAGTGCAGGAATTTTCCCTTTTGGGATTCGATTATGGTCTCCGCGGAGGCCTGGAATATGGCAAAATCGGGCTGCCCAGGTATGGGTAAGGGTGCATTGCACACCATGGCCCAGATTGAAGCCCGTCTGGAAGAGCGGTTAGCGGAACCGGTTCTTACCAGGTCCGGTAAGACGGAGGTGTAGATGCTTGTCCGTTTTTGGGGTGTCCGGGGTTCCCTGCCGGCGCCGCAGTTGTCCTCCCAAGTCAGGAGCAAAATTTCCGCAATCCTGGAACGCCTGACCCCGGAGGATATTGAAAGCCCGGAAACCAGGGAACGGTTCCTCGCGGGGCTCCCACCCTGGCTTTTCGGCACCGTTGGGGGGAATACCCCCTGCGTCACCATCAATCTGGACGATTCCCCGGAAGTTCTGGTCTTTGACGCCGGGTCGGGTATACGGGAATTGGGGAACGCCGTTTCCCGGGAAAAACCAAACCCTTCCCAATACCGGCTGTTTTTTTCCCATTTTCATTGGGACCATATCCAGGGGCTTCCCTTTTTCGGGCCCAGCTACGATCCTGCGGTGACCATGGATTTTTATACCCCCCACCGGGACATTGAAAGTTTCCTTCGGGGGCAGATGGTTCATCCCTATTTCCCGGTGCACATGGATTCCATGGCCAGTAAAAAGAATTTTCACCTGATGAATGATGTGGTTACCCTGAAGGGGGGCGCCATTTCCTATAAAAAGATGAACCACCCCGGGGACTCCTATTCCTTTATGGTCAACGACGGGAAACACCGTTTTATCTATGCCACGGATACGGAATTATCTGCGGCGGATTTTTTAAAGAACGATGAAAATACCCGGTTTTTCAAGGATGCGGACCTCATCGTCATAGACTGCCAGTATACCCTGGGGGAGGCCATCGAAAAGTACAACTGGGGGCACAGCGCCTTTAGTCTGGCGGTAGATTTTGCCGCCAACTGGAGGATTAAGCACATGGTTCTCTTTCACCACGATCCTACCTACAATGATCGTAAGTTGTATAATATACTCCAATCCGCCCGCTGGTACACCGAACGGATGAACCTCAGGGGAATTGAGCTTACCCTGGCAACGGAAGGTTTGGAAATAAAGTTATAGGCATGAGGCGCGCCCCGGTGATCCGCCGTATCTTCAGGATATTAAGCATCCTCCTTGGTTTTTTTCTCCTGCTCTTTGCGGCAGCCGCGGTGGTGGTGATCCATGTCAATTCACCTCCCGGCCTGGCGCCCCGGGGCTCTGGGGACGGCTCCCTCCGTATCGAAGAGGACGGATCGGTCACCATGGATGTGCGGAACGGCGAAAGCGCCCTTTCCGTGGGAAAGCGCCTTGAGGAGGCGGGGATAATCCGCAGCCAGTATTTCTGGTATCTCCTTTCCCGTTTTGAGAAGGAATTTATCAAGACCGGCGCCTACAGGCTGGAACTCCCCGCCAGCCAGATCGCCATCCATTCCCTGCTCGTTTCCGGCCGCCAGCTGCTGCACCGGGTCACGGTCCCCGAGGGGGCCACCCTGAAAAAAACCGCCCGTATCTTCCAGGACGCCGGTATCTGCGGCGCGGAGGCCTTCCTGGAGGCTGCCAGAGACCAATCGCTCCTTGACCATTACCGCATCCCCGGCAAGACCCTGGAGGGTTACACCTTCCCCGATACCTATCTTTTCCCCCTGAACTATCCCCCCCGTTTAGTGGTACAGGCCATGGTGGATAATTTTTACACCCGCCTGGGGGAACTGGATGAGGCAAACCCGGAACTGGGTATCCTGGGCCTGAGCCCGGAGGAGCTTTACCGCCGGGTAAGACTGGCCTCCATTGTGGAGCGGGAGTACCGGGTGGACGGTGAAGCTCCCCTCATGGCGGGGGTCTTTTTCAACCGCCTGCGGATCGGTATGGCCCTCCAGTCCTGCGCCACTGTGGAATACGTGATCACCGAAATCCAGGGGAAGCCCCACCCGGAGGTGATCTACACCCGGGATACGGAGATACGGAACCCCTATAACACCTATATGAACCCGGGGCTCCCCCCGGGCCCCATTTGTTCTCCGGGCCTTACCGCCCTCTCCGCAGTCTTTAAGCCCGCTGCAAGCGACTACCTCTACTTCCGCCTGGTTGACCCCGCCGCGGGGGAACACTATTTTTCCCGGACCCTGGACGATCATATCAAGGCGGGTGTTTTCTACATCAAGGGGAACAGTTCCGGGGGAAGTACCCTTCCCCTATGAGCCTTATCTCCAAAGCAACCATACAGGAAGTGAACGATAAACTGGACGCGATCTCCGTGGTGGAGGAGTATGTCCGCCTGGAAAAAAAGGGGGGACGCTACTGGGGCTGCTGTCCCTTTCACAATGAAAAAACCCCCTCCTTTACGGTGGACCCGGACAAGAAGATGTACCACTGCTTCGGCTGCGGCCAGGGCGGGGGGATCATCAACTTCATCATGGAGATGGACAAACTTTCCTTCCCCGAGGCCATCGAAACCCTGGCAAAGAAGATGGGGATCGAGATTATCCGGGAAAGCGGGGGAGTGGAAGTCCGGGACCCGGAGCAAAATACCCGCCGGGAGGAGCTTGCGGAGCTTTACCGCCGGGTTACGGTAACTTTTCACCATTTTTTAATGGAAAAACCTGAAGGAAGCGTTGCAAAGCGTTATATTATTTCCAGGGGAATTGATCAGGAAATGATTGACCGTTTCAGGCTGGGTTTTGCCCCGGCGGACAGGGGATGGCTCTTTAATTTTTTATCCAAAAAGGGCTATTCCCCCCCGTTTCTTGCCGCCTCGGGCCTCTTTTCCGACAAGTACCCCCGGTCAAGCTTCTTTTCCAACCGCCTGATGTTCCCCATCGCCGACCGGCAGGGCAAAACCGTGGCCTTTGGGGGCCGTATTCTGGAAGGCGATAAGCCAGCGCAGCTTCCTCCGGCGGGCCCCAAGTACATCAACTCCCGTGAATCGGATATCTACAAAAAAGGCCAAACCCTTTTCGCCATCGATCTGGCGCTTCCGGAGATTCGCCGGACCAAAGAGGTCTACCTGGCGGAGGGCTACATGGACGTGATCAGCCTCCACCAGGCGGGGATTACCAACGCGGTGGCCCCCCTGGGGACCGCCTTTACCGACGATCAGGCCAGGCTCCTCCGCCGCTGGGCCGAAAAGATCAACCTGGTCTTCGATTCCGACAGCGCCGGCCAGACCGCGGCGGTCAAGGCCATCATCACCTGCCGCCGCAACGGCCTTGCCGCCGCCGTGGTGGTCCCCGCAGAAGGCGGGGGCGGGCCAAAAACGGCGCCGGATGCCATTTCCGGACCGCCCGGCGCCATTTCGGGGGTTGACGCCGGTCCGGATCTGTCAAATTTAAAGGATCCGGCGGACATTTTGCTATATCTTGGCCCGGAAGCATTGCAAAAAAGGATGAAATGTTTTATAAATGACTTTGAGTACCTTGTTTTCCGGAGCAAATTCTTATATGATGTTTCCGGCTCGGAGGGAAAAGCCAGGGCGGTTGCCTTTCTGTTTCCCTATATCGAGACCCTGGATTCTGATGTGTCCAGGGACGCCTGTATCGCCTCCGTGGCGGATGCCTTTGGAAGCGACCGGGCGGCGGTGCTGAATGATTATAAGCGGCGGCATACCGGGGGTATGGACGGCGGCGGAAAAAGTTACCCCCCAGGGGGAATGCGGGACAGAACAGGTTCCCGCGAAGGGGGAAGCTTCGGGAACGGGGAAGGGGGAACCCAACCGGAAAGGCCGATACGGATGAACGATGAGCTTATTTTGCTCACCGTGGTGTTGGTCAATTTTCACCTGTACCCATCATTTCGTAATGCTATTTCGATAAAGGAGATTGAAGATCCGGCCGCAAAAGAGCTCTTTATCGCCATGGAAGAGTCCTATATTCATGAAGAAAGCGGCATTGATGATCTCTTGTCCCGAATATCGTCACCTGCCTTGCGGAATTATGTGGTTGAAAAGGGGACTGCCGGGGAGTTTTCAGGGTCCCCCCGGCAGCAACAGGAGCAGCTTGAGCAGCTCATAAAAGACGGCATTAAAAAGGTAAAGCACAAGCGGCTTAGGCAGCGGCTTTCCGAAATAACCGCAGAGCTGCACAACCTTGAACATGACCCTTCCCCAAAGGAGGATGGGTTTCGGAAGGATTCGCGGCTAGAGGAATTGATTGTTGAGAAGATGCATATTGATGCCGAATTACACCGTTGAAGGAAGATAAGAAATGACAGAAGTGCGCTCGCCAGTTTTGGCGCCCCCGGTATTGGCGTCGGAAGGAATATCCCCGACAGCTATGGCGCTTGACCCCGCTGTTGTAAAACTAATCGAATATGCGAAGGAAAAGAAAACCCTTTCCTACGAGGAGCTTTCTGATTATCTTCCCGAACATATTGCCAACACCGATAAAATTGAGCAGGTCCTGGTGCTGTTGGAGGCGAATAACGTCCAGCTCATCGAAGAAGAGCCCTCTGAAACCGAAGAAACCGAGGCGGAGACCCGGAAGGCCAAGGAAACCGAAAAGAAACGCCTGGTATACAACGATAAAGAATCCTCCGTGGACGATCCCGTCAGGCTCTACCTCCGGGAAATCGGCCGGGAGAACCTCCTTACCGCGGAACAGGAAGTAGAGCTTTCCAAGCAGATGGAGGATGGGGAGAACATCATCAAGGGGGTGATTAAAAAGTCGGGGATGATCATTCCGGAATTTTATCACATAGCCCAGAAGGCCTTCTCCAAAAAGGACCTCCGGGAGCTTAACCTCTCCAAAAAAGAGATCACCGAGCACATGACCGAGCGCCGCAGGCTCAACCAGTTCTACAAGGAAACCCTCCGCCTGGTCCTGGGGGACCTTAAATCCTATATTGAGATCAAGCGGCGGCTGATTACCCGGGGGGGCAGCTTCTTCGAGGACAAGGAACTCCAGGACATCCGGCTGCGGATCATGGAGATCATCAATACCGCGGAAATTCACCCCGAGGAAATTTTCGATTTCTCCGAAAAATTTATCCAGGCCGCCAAGAAGATAAAGCGCTACAAGAAAGAGCAGGAGCGGATCGAAAAACACCTCCGGGTGGCAAGCCTTAAGGAACTGCGGGCCCTGGGCAGGGGTCTTACCATCAAGGAAGAACGGGAGCGGCTTGAATCGGAACTTGCCTTAAGCTCCGATGAAATAAAAGAAAAGATCCGGCTTATCCAGGTGACGGAAAAGAAACTCCACCAGATGGAAGCCGAATTCGAGGAATCCATCGAAAGCATCAACATGATGGCCAAGGAAATAAACCATGGCCGGGTGATGATGAAAAACGCCAAGGACCGGCTTATCAAGGCCAACCTGCGGCTGGTGGTTTCCATCGCCAAGAAGTACACCAACCGGGGGCTCCACTTCTTCGACCTCGTCCAGGAGGGGAATATCGGCCTTATCAAGGCGGTGGAAAAGTTTGAATATCAGAAGGGCTTCAAATTTTCCACCTACGCCACCTGGTGGATACGCCAGGCCATTACCCGGTCCATTTCGGACCAGGCCCGGACCATCCGGGTGCCGGTGCACATGATCGAGCAGATCAACAAGGTGGTACGGGAATCCCGGCAGCTTATGCAGGTCCTGGGCCGGGAGCCCACAGACGAAGAAATCGCCGAGCGCCTGGGCTGGACCGCCCAGCGGGTCAAATCGGTCAAGAATGTGGCCCGGGAGCCCATCAGCCTGGAAACCCCCATTGGGGAAGAAGAGGATTCCCTTTTAGGGGACTTCATCGAAGACAAGGATGTGGAGAACCCCGCCAGCCAGACCGCCTTTACCCTGCTCCAGGAGCAGCTTTCCGGGGTGCTTTCCACCCTGCCTGAGCGGGAACAGGAGGTGCTCAAGATGCGTTTCGGTCTGGACGACGGCTACTCCCTTACCCTGGAAGAGGTGGGGCTCTACTTCAACGTCACCCGGGAACGGATTCGCCAGATCGAGGCAAAGGCACTGCGGCGTCTGCGGCACCCCAAACGGAGCCGGAAGCTGAAGGATTATCTGGACCACTGACAAAAAAGCTGCGCTTTTTTGTCTTGGGAGAAATAAACCTTGTTTATTTCTCCATAACCTTTGAGAATGTACTTTAACCGGTATGATTTTGTATACAAAGAAAGAGGTGCTACATGGCAATGGATGGTGTTTTTGAAAAGCTGCGGACCCTGCAGGATATACTTTCGGAGAAGATAGGCCTGGAACAGGACATTCAGGAAATTCCCAAGCTCCTGGTCACCCAGGAAGAACTCCTGGCCCGGCTCAAGAAATCCTTTATCGAAAGAAATCAGGATTACGAAAAGGCAAAAATTGCGGAGAACGAATTTCAGGGTCTCCTTGCGGACGCGGAATCCATGCGGGAAAAGGCCGAAAAAAACATGGATGTGATCAACACCCAGCGGGAATACGAAGCCCTGGACAAGGAAATCCGTGATTCCACCGAAAAGGAACAGCAGTACCGTAAGGACCTGCAGCGGGAAACCCGGCTTCTGGGCGAACTGGATGAACAGATGAAGCAGAGCACCGCCCTGATCGAACAGCAGGAAGCGGAACTCGCCGAACGCCGGGCCGGAATTGAGGTTGAGATTTCCGAAAAGAAGGCCAAAATCGACGAACTTGCCCAACAGGAAAAGGAGCTCACCCCGAACCTGGATTCGGAGGTGCTCTTCAAATTTGAGCGGATCATCCGCAACAAGATGGGCCGCGGCATCGTGGCCATTAAAGGCGGGGTCTGTATGGGCTGCCACATGATACTCCCCGCCCAGTTTGCCAATGCTGTCCGCCAGGGCGAAGAGATCGTTTTCTGTCCCTACTGTTCCCGGATCCTCTTCTACGAAGAAGCCGAACAGGGCGAGGAAGAATTCTTCGACAACGACGATTCCGGCAGCCTTGCCGACCTGGACGACATGGAAGACGACGAATATGACGATGACGAGGAGGAAGAAGAAAAGGTCAATATCGATTTTGAAGAGTGATTTTTATTGGTGAATCAGGCTGCCGCAGGGGGCCGCGGCAAAGTACGGAAGGTTTTTCGTTCCGTTTATGCGGTAACCCTTGAGGAAAGTCCGGGCTCCGCAGGGCATGATGCCGGGTAACACCCGGGCGAAAGGGCCGAAAGGCCTTTTCGACAGACAGCGCAACAGAAAGTATACCGCTGTGCGGGGCTTCGGCCCCCGCAGTAAGGGTGAAAGGGTGGGGCAAAAGCCCACCGCGGCGGCGGTAACGCCGCCGGCACGGCAAACCTCATCAGGAGCAAAGTCAAGCGGCGGTTGAACGGCCCGTTTTATACCGCAGGTAGGCTGCTGGAGACCATCCGCAAGGCCGGTCCCAGATAGATGGCAGCGCCCATTTCCGTTTCAAAGACGGCGGTGGTGGAGTTTCTCGCAAGAAAAACTCCAAGCCCATTTTCCGCAAGGAAAATGGGCACAGAACCCGGCTTATGATTCACCTTTTTTATACATAAAAAAAGATTTTTTTTGAATTTTTTGTGATTTTTGCAATTATTTCCCTTTTGATTGAACCGCCACACATCCCAGTGCCCTTTATTAGGTGAGAAACCGGCCAAAAACCCTACCCTTTGGAGGCATGTATGCAAAAGATCACCTTCACCTACGAGGACGACATTATCAACCCCTGCTGGGATAATGTCTTCAAATCCGTCTTTACCCGGGATACCCTCCCCTCCCGGGGCGCCCTGCGGTGGCTGCTTTCAGCCTATATGGCCCTGCAACTGGAACTGGTAACCGTCACCGCCAACGAACCCCCGCCCACCAGCCTGCGGGACCGTCAAATCCGTTTCGACATCTCCGTAAAACTTACCGACGGCCAACTGGGCAATGTTGAAATGACCACCAACCCCGACACCTACGAGGCCCGGCGGCTGGAGTTCCACGTGTGCAAACTCTTTACCACCCAGGATATCAGGGGAGAAGACAAGAGCTATAAGGATTTGAAAAACACCTACCAGATATCCCTGTTGAACAAACATCTGTTTGATGATGAAGAACTGATACACCGGTTTGAATATTATGATAAAGAGCATAACTTGTCCCTTGGGGGAAAGACGACTATAATAACGGTAGAATTATCGAAGGCGGACCGGATCGCGTTGAAGCCGGTTGTGGAGATGAGCAGTGCGGAACGGTGGTCGGTATTTTTCCGGTATGTAACGGATCGGGGAAAGCGGGAATTAATTAACGAGATAGTGGAGTATGAAGAGGGTATAGCCATGGCGAGTGAAGTATTATTGACGGTAAGCCGGGACGAGGCAGAGCGGGCGGTTTTGGATCATGAGTACAAGAACGCCCTGGACATGCAGAGCCTGCTGGTCGGGGCCAAACGGGAAGGTTTGGCCGAAGGCTATGGACAAGCCAGGGAAGAAACTGCCCGGAAAATGAAGGCTGATAGATTTTCCCTTAAAAAAATACAGGAATATACCGGGCTTTCCCTTACAGACATTGAACAGCTCTAATCGTATATCCGGGGGTGTAGAAGCGGGATATGGTAGTGAGCGCCTTAAGAGCCGGTGAGCCTCGTGTTTTCCGGCTTTTTTTAAAGGATTTTTGAATTTTTTGTGATTTTTTTAAGAAAATTCTGTCAAGAAAAATTCTGGACAATTAATTATTAATGTGATAAAATATAAGTGTGTACTTAAAGGTCTCTGTCTTTATTCCTTTTAAATGCATAAAAAGGAGAGATTGTATGAAAAGACTACTTGACAAGAAGCGGTGTACTCCGGCATCATTTACCCCCCCCAGACCGTCCGAAAACTAAGCCTCAAACAGTTCTATATCTTGAAATATGCCTAATGTTACCCGCCCAATTCCTGGACGCAGCCGTTTTGTTCGGAAACATCAGAGCCTCTAG
>BNVE01000079.1 GCA_025997875.1 Spirochaetia bacterium | reverse complement strand
GGGGGTATTTGCAAGAACAATAATATGGTCAAGCGAGAGAAGGGTTTATGGTGGATGCCTTGGAGTATTAAGGCGAAGAAGGCCGTGGTAAGCTGCGAAAAGCTTGGGGGAGGAGCACACATCCTTTGATCCCGAGATAGCCGAATGGGGTAACCCGGCGGGAGTGATTCCGTCATCCGGGCGCTGAATACATAGGCGCCGGAAGCAGGACTAGGGGAACTGAACCATCTCAGTACCCTGGGAACAGAAAATAACAATGATTCCGAAAGTAGCGGCGAGCGAAATTGGAGGAGCCCAAACCGTCAGGAATGGCGGGGTTGTAGGGCCGTCTGGGGGTAACCCGCAGAGTTAGAGAAAATTTCAGTATAGCGGAACGGTTTTGGGAAAGCCGGACAGAGAGGGTGAAATCCCCGTACGCGGCATGTTGAAATCTCTGTGAGACGGTACCTGAGTACGGCGAGGCACGAGAAACCTTGTCGGAATCCGGGTCGACCACGATCCAAGGCTAAATACTTAATACGACCGATAGCGGAGCAGTACCGTGAGGGAAAGGCGAAAAGAACCCCGGTGAGGGGAGTGAAAGAGAACCTGAAACCGTAAACCCACAACAGGTCAAAGCCGGAGAAATCCGGTGATGGCGTGCCTTTTGTAGAATGAGCCTGCGAGTTACGATATGCAGCGAGGTTAAGGCATGGAAGTGCCGGAGCCGGAGGGAAACCGAGTCTGAATAGGGCGAATAGTTGCATGTCGTAGACCCGAAGCCAAGTGATCTAGTTATGAGCAGGTTGAAAGTCAGGTAAAACTGAGTGGAGGACCGAACCCTAGTCTGTTAAAAAAGGCAGGGATGACTTGTGACTCGGAGTGAAAGGCTAAACAAACTTGGAAATAGCTGGCTCTCCCCGAAATGCCTTGAGGGACAGCCTCATCAAAATCTCTACGAGGTAGAGCACTGGATGGACTAGGGGGCTTCACCGCCTACCAAACCCAATCAAACTCCGAATGCGTAGAGACAACTGATGGGAGTGAGACTGCGGGCGACAAGGTTCGTAGTCGAGAGGGAAACAGCCCAGACCGTCAGCTAAGGTCCCAAAATACCGCTCAGTGTGAAATGATGTGTGATGGCGAAGACAGCCAGGAGGTTGGCTTAGAAGCAGCCATTCCTTAAAAGAGTGCGTAATAGCTCACTGGTCGAGTCATGATGCGCAGATAATGTAACGGGGCTAAGCGGTATACCGAAGCTACGGGTTCGTACAGCAATGTACGGACGGTAGGGGAGCATTCCATGGACCGAAGAAGGTTGTCTGTAAGGGCAGCTGGAGGGGATGGAAGAGAGAATGCAGGTATAAGTATACGAAAAGACGGGTGAGATCCCCGTCCGCCGAAAGCCTAAGGATTCCTGGGTAAAGGTCATCTGCCCAGGGTAAGTCGGCCCCTAAGGCGAGGACGAAAGTCGTAGTCGATGGGAAACGGGTTCAGAATCCCGTACCTTCCTTAGTTTTTAAGGGATGACGCATGAGGTGAAACCCGGCCGGGCGACGGTTGTCCCGGTCGAAGCATCAAGTTATTAGGGTGGTAGGCAAATCCGCCATCTTAGATGAGATGTGACAGCGAGTGGAGCTACGGCGAAGCGAAGCGGGTGTAATCAGGGTGCCAAGAAATAATCTCTAAAGCTAGGCTGAGGAAGACCGTACCGTAAACCGACACAGGTAGGCGGGATGAGAAATCTAAGGCGCTCGAGAGAACTCGCGTTAAGGAACTCGGCAAAATGCACACGTAACTTCGGGAGAAGTGTGACCATTGTCAGTTTAGTAATAAGTTGGTGGTGGTAGCATAAAGCAGTCCCAGGCGACTGTTTACCAAAAACACAGGCCTCTGCGAATCAGCAATGAGACGTATAGGGGCTGACACCTGCCCGGTGCCGGAAGGTTAAGGGGAGCGGTTAGTCGCAAGATGAAGCTGTGAACTGAAGCCCCGGTAAACGGCGGCCGTAACTATAACGGTCCTAAGGTAGCGAAATTCCTTGTCGGGTAAGTTCCGACCCGCACGAAAGGTGTAACGATCTGGGAGCTGTCTCAACGCGAGACTCGGTGAAATTTAAGTACCGGTAAAGATGCCGGTTACCCGTGGTTAGACGGAAAGACCCCGTGAACCTTCACTGTAACTTATCATGGGGACTTGATGCTGAATGTGTAGGATAGGTGGGAGACTATGAAGCATGGGCGTTAGCCTGTGTGGAGTCGACGGTGAAATACCACCCTTTTAGGATTAGGTTTCTAACCTGTACCATGAAGCTGGTATGGGGACAGTGATAGGCGGGCAGTTTGACTGGGGCGGTCGCCTCCCAAAGAGTAACGGAGGTGCGCGAAGGTCTCCTCGTCCTGGTTGGAAATCAGGATATGAGTGTAAAGGCACAAGGAGGCTTAACTGCGAGACTGACAGGTCGAGCAGGTACGAAAGTAGGTCTTAGTGATCTGGCGGCAGCGAGTGGAAGCGCCGTCACTTAACGGATAAAAGGTACTCCGGGGATAACAGGCTGATCTTCCCCAAGAGTTCACATCGACGGGAAGGTTTGGCACCTCGATGTCGGCTCATCGCATCCTGGGGCTGAAGCAGGTCCCAAGGGTTTGGCTGTTCGCCAATTAAAGCGGTACGTGAGCTGGGTTCAGAACGTCGCGAGACAGTTCGGTCCCTATCTGCCATGGGCGTTGGAAAGTTGAGAGGAGCTGTTTTTAGTACGAGAGGACCGAAATGGACGAACCTCTGGTGTACCGGTTGTCCTGCCAAGGGCACGTGCCGGGTAGCTACGTTCGGAAGGGATAACCGCTGAAGGCATCTAAGTGGGAAGCCCACCTCAAGATTAACTTTCCCCGGGGGTTTAACTCCCCTGAAGGCACCAGGAAGACTACCTGGTTGATAGGGTGGCGGTCTACGCATGGTAACGTGTTCAGCCGACCACTACTAATCTGCCGTGAGGCTTGACCATATTATTGTTCTGCTCAATTCCTAAAGGAATTGAGCTTTGAGAAACCCTCTGGGTTTCTCATTAAGCGAAACGGAGTTTCGCTCATACACCCTTCCGGAAGAAGATTATGAACGTATACGTTACGGATACGGTCGGTGCCAAGGGGGAATCCCCTTCAGGGACACTTGACCGAAGCTGCGGAGCAGCAAGCGTGGCCGTGAAGGGGATTTCCCCTTGCCCGGGCTTGTTTTTTGTAAGGTGTGTGGTTTATAAACTTATGTAATTAATTGCCTGGTGATTATGGTGGAGGTGTTATACCCGTTCCCATTCCGAACACGGAAGTCAAGCCCTCTCACGCCGATGATACTGCTCCCCTGAGGAGTGGGAAAGTAGGTCATTGCCAGGCTTTTTTATTTTTCCAGCCCCAAAGGGGCATGGAAAAATACCTTTGAGAGGAGGACCTACTTTCCCACTCCTCAGGGGAGGGAACCCCGGTGGGAAAGTAGGCGCGGCACACAAGCGCGCGATCAAGCGCGTTGTTGAGCAATGGTACCACCGCGTGGGCCTCAACCAAGTAACACCACCCGTCTACGGGCAGCTGTCCTTTAGGACAGCTGAAGGCCCCGGACATTGCCAGGCTTTTTTATTTTTGAAGAGGTAATCCAATGACCACCTTATCAACATTTACGGTCAACACAAATAAACCCAACGAATGGATCAATATCAGCGGTGAGGTGAAAAAGGCGGTTGCCGCTTCCGGAGTTCAGGAGGGGATATGTGTGGTCTTTGTGCCCCATACCACTGCGGCGGTTACGGTGAACGAGAACGCCGATCCCGATGTGCCCCACGATGTGATCCTGGCGCTGAATGCGGTTTCTCCGGACCGGCGGGAATTTCTGCACGGGGAGGGTAACTCGGCGGCCCATACCAAGACGAGTCTGGTGGGGCCATCGATTACCCTCATCGTTTCTGAGGGGCGGTCGCTCCTGGGAACCTGGCAGGGGATCTGGTTTAACGAATTTGACGGCCCCCGTACCCGGAAGGTCCATGTCAGGGTGTTGGGGGAGTAGTATTTCCACCTGCGGCATATTATTTTTTCCGGTTTTATACCCTTGCAAGAACCCCCCATTCAATAGTACATTTAATAAAAGGGTTTATCTCTGCTTTATTCGGAGCAGGTCTTAAAAGGGAGTCGTTATGGCTGATCAGAATCAATTAGTCACTTTCCAGCTTGGGGAAGAACTCTATGGGATCAATATAATGGATGTCAAAGAAATAGTCAGGGTACAGGGTATCCGGGCTATTCCCAATGCTCCCACTTATGTAGAGGGTATTTTTAATCTCCGCAGCGAAATTATCCCCATTATCAACCTTCACAAGCGGTTTCATCTGAAAAAGATACTGAATTCCGAGGAAGATGAGCTCCTTTCGGGCTTTATCATTCTGGATATCGACGGGATGAAGCTGGGGGTTATCATTGACCGGGTTTCCCGGGTGGTGACCATTGAGCGGGAAGAGATTCAGCCCCCGCCCCAGATGCTCAGCGGTATCGGCGCGGAGTATATCCAGGGGGTGGTGCGCCAGGAACATGGGTACCTCATCATCCTTGATATACGGGACCTCTTTAATCCCAAGGAATTACAGAAAATCGCCGAACTGCGGCGGTAGAGAACCAGCATAGCTGATTCCAACACACCGGACTGCCGGGGACCTCTGCCGAGACTGAAAGCCGGGGTTCCCTCCCGGACTTTGAGGTAATACATGAAGATTGAAGTCTACTCTCCGACCATCAGGCGGAAGGAGATGGATGCGGTTCTTACGGCCATGGTGGAGGATAAAATCGGGCCCGGGGAGCAGGCCCGGCTCTTGATTCAGATTGCAAAGGAACATCTCCATTTTGATTATTGTCTTGCCCTCCGCAGTCCGGCCATTGCCCTGTACCTTGCCTTAAAAGCGTTGAACCTTGAAGACGGCCAGGGGGTGCTTATTTCCGCCCTTTCCCCCCGGTACTATGCACGGGTTATCGAAGACCTGCGGCTTAAACCGATCTATTGCGATGTGCTTTCATCTTCTCCCCTGATCGGCCGGGAAACTATCGAAGCCGCCATTGCTAAAGAAACTCCTCAAGAAGGGGGTGTGAATCCCCGGTGCATTGTGGTCCACCATACCCTGGGCTTTGTGCCGGATACCGCCGCCATTGCAGAACTGGGGCTCCCGGTCATCGACGACCGGTCCCAAAGCTACGGCTTTGTTGCCGGGGGTGATACCGGGGAAGAAAAGGAAGGGACTGCGCCGGCCCGGCCGGAGTCCAGGGGCGCTGAAAATCTGGCGGGAATTTCCGGGGTTTTTACGATTTTGGGCCTTGAAGAACGGGATATGCTTACCGCAGGGGGGGGCGCCCTTCTCTATGCGGCCAACCGCCGGGACGGATCGGTGCTGCGGAGTTTTGGGGAACTGCCCCCGGAATACAATCTGCCCGACATTAACGCTGCCCTGGGTGTGATCCAGTTTCGGGAAGCGGCGAAGAACCTGGTAAAACGCCGGGAAATTGCCCGGGTCTATGCACAATCGGCGCTTCGTACCAGGCATAAACGTTTTATTCAGGAAATGGGGGAGTACAATAATTATGCCTTTCCCCTGATCCTGGAAACGGGCCTAAAGGACGTAAAGGCCTATGCCCGGAAGAAGGATATCATTGTGGAAAGCGCCTTTGATGATACCCTGGCGGCCTTACCCGGCGATGCTTCCCGGGACGGTTCAGGGGAAAACCCCTCCGGCGGCGCTTCCCTGGAAGCGGGGCTTTGCCCGGAAGCCTATTCACTTTCCCTGCGGACGGTTCTTTTCCCCCTCTACCCAAGGCTGAGCTCCCAGGAAGTGGAGCGTATATCAAAACTGATCCTTACTCTTCCGTAACGGGGAGCCTTACGTGGCCGAACTCAAACGGGCGTTGTTATTCATTAACCTCCACAAACAGAATGCCAAAATTCTGGCGGAAGAAATTCGGGCCGAATTGGAAAAGCGGAATATCAAGACCGAATTTTTTACCTTTGAGGATCGTTTTGAGGATCATTTTGAAGTTCGTTCATATTTTGACCGGGGCGGCGCTTATGATGTGGCCTTTACCCTGGGGGGGGATGGTACGGTGCTCTACGCGGCCCGGGCCGTGGCGCCCCTGGGGGTACCCATTATTCCGGTGAATTTGGGCACCCTGGGTTTCATTGCCGCAGTCCCTCCCGATGAATGGAAAATGATCTTTGAAAAATGGCTGCAGGGGAAGGCGCCGGTTTCCCGGCGTTTCATGCTGGATGTAAGCGTGGAACGGCAGGGCAGCATACGCGCCCTGGGTCCCTGCCTGAATGATACGGTTATTTCCGCCTCGGGGATAGCAAAGATCATCAGGCTCAATGTTGAGTCGGAATTGCCTGCCCCGGATGCTCCCGGAGAAACCGGTGAGTCTATCACGCTGGGGCAGTACCGTTCCGACGGCCTTATCGTTGCCACCCCCACGGGCTCCACCGCCTATTCGGTGGCATCCGGGGGGCCCATACTGGAACCGGAAATGGAAGCGATCATCATCAACCCAATCTGCCCCTTTACCCTGTCCAACAGGCCCATGGTGCTGCCCCCCCGGGAAACGGTGATCGTAGAGGTGGAACGGGAACAGCGCAGCGGGGTGCTCCTGACCATGGATGGCCAGCTTACCCAGGCCCTGGAGCCGGGGGACCGTATCTGCCTGCGGGAGGCCCCCTACCGGGCCCTGCTGGTCGCTTCCGGCCGTATCGCCTTTTACCGGGCCCTCCGCACAAAACTCTTCTTTTCCGGTGTCTTGGGAACATCCGATGGGGGCGCCCATGCTTGAAGAACTGAGCGTCAGGAACTATGCCCTTATCGACAGCATATCTATTTCCTTTGAAGACGGGTTTAACGTGCTTACCGGGGAGACCGGGGCGGGAAAATCCATCATCGTAGGCTCCTTGAGTTTTTTGATGGGCGCCAAGGCGGATACGGATGTTATCAGGACCGGTACCGAAGAGGCCGGCGTCACTGCGGTTATTGCCATTGGGGGGAAAAACAGAGACCCATTGGAATGGCTGGAAAAGCGGGATATCATCCCCGATGACGGCAGGATCATTGTGCGGCGGAATATCAAAACTTCGGGCCGCAGTTCCATTTATATACAGGATGTGCCGGTAACCCGGGCGGATCTGGCGGACTTTATGGCCCTTATCTGTGATATCCACGGCCAGCATAACCATGAATCCCTGCTCCGCAAGGAAATCCACCGGCGATACCTGGACCGCTTTGCGGGGCTGGAAGAAGAGACCGCCCAATTCAACCGGATCTTTCTTGAGCTTGCGGAAAAGAAAAAGACCCTGGAAAATTCCCTTGGTTCCGAACGGGACCGGAATAACCGGATCGAGGTTTTGACCTACGCAGTTGAGGAAATTGACAAGGCCGCTCCCCGGAGCGGGGAAAGCCGGGAATTGGAAGGGGAAGCCCAGCGCCTGGGGGATTTTGAACGCCTTGCGGGGCAGGTAAACAGCGCCGCCGCCGCACTCTATGACGGGGAAGCTTCGGCGCTGAGCCTTGCCCGGCGGGCCCGCAGCGCCCTGGACGCTGCCGCCGCCATCGACAGCTCCCTTGGGGGAATACAGAAGCGTCTTGATGACCTCTATTTTGAGGCGGAGGACATTTCCGAAGAATTCCGCTCCTACCGGGATAATCTTACCTACGACCCGGAGCGGCTTGAAGAAGTGGAGGAGCGGCTCGCCCTGCTGTACCGGCTGAAAAAGAAATATGCGGGCAATGTGCCGCAAACGGCCAGCCGGGCTGCGGAGGTCTCCGGTGGAAGCGCCGAGGACGCCATCCTTGCCTACCGCGCCCGGGCGGCGGAGGAAATAGAGGCCCTTTCCGGCGCCGGGGAAAACCGGGAAAAGCTTAAGGCGGACATTGCCGCCCTGGAAAAGGATATCGCTTCCCGGGCCGCTTCCATCGGGGCCAAACGGAAAACCGGGGCCCTTAAACTGGGGGAACGGATCACCGCAATACTTTCCCGCCTGGGGATGCCCAATGCCCGGTTTTCCGCGGCGGTACTGCCCAAGGGGCAGGGGTCCGGCGCTCCCGGCGCACTGGTCTGCGGTCCCTGGGGCGCCGAGGATGTGGAATTCCTCATCTCCGCAAATACCGGGGAGCCCCTGAAGGATCTTTCCCGCATTGCCAGCGGGGGCGAACTTTCCCGGGTCATGCTGGCCATCAAAACCGTGCTCTCCGACGGCGGCGCCGAAGGCATTGATTCTTCCCCGGAGACCCTGGTGTTTGACGAGATTGATACGGGGATTGGGGGGGAAGTTGCCCTTGCGGTTGGGGAATATCTGGTTAAAATCGGGAGCAGTAAGCAGATTTTTTGCGTTACCCATCTTGCCAGTATTGCTGTTCGGGCGGATAATCATTTAAGAGTAGAAAAGAAAGTTGTCCTCGGGAAAGACGGAGGCAACAGGACCCTTACCCTGGTCGCCGCCCTTGGGAATGAGGAAAGGCGGCAGGAAATTGCCCGGATGCTTGCGGGTGACGCGGGGAAGGTGGCGCTTGCCCACGCGGATGAATTACTATTAAAGTATGGGATTAAATAATGGCGAAGATTTCCAATGAGGATCGGAGTCTCTATTTCAAAAGAATACGTCCTTACCAGGTAACGATTGATGCTATCCTCAAAAAAGAAAAAAGTTCCCGCTTGGCAATTAGTAAGAACCCCGGTGCGGCGGCCTTCGGTTTGCTTGCCTTGGTGGATGATATGCTGAACCTTAGCTCACACTATATCATCCTCAACGGTGTGTCCCAGGCAATGTTGAAGGTGAAGAACGAAGACGCCCTGAATGAGGGCCGAAAATCCCTGTACAAAAGCGTGATATACCTGGAACAAGTTGTAACCGGCCTGATAGACGCCCCCTTTTCCGAATACGAGGAAAAGCTCGCCGCCATAGCAATGCTGGACCAGGGGCGGCGCTATCTTCTGGTACGGAAAATGGGCCTTGCGGTTCAGCTTTTGGAAGGGGCCTATGGGGAACATACCAAATGGAAGTGGTCATTTGTAGAGCTGGAAGGCCGCTATGCTGCGGTGACAAAGAATATCCTTGACCTGAAAGCTGCGGCGGTCAATACGAACCCCGAGTCTCCGGATTACGAACCCACCATGTACCACCTGCAGCTGATCAAAAGGCTGTTCATGCAGGTGGCGGATCGTTACCGGGAAAAATACGAACTTTCCACCAGGCAGGTTGACGATTTGAACAAGGGCCTTCTTTTTCTTGCCGCCCTCAGGCGTATCGTGATGGTTTTGGGAGACCGGGATGAGGCTGAGGCGCTCAGAAAAAAATACGATACCTGGACTGTCAGTCTGGAAAAAGAGCTCAAGCGGCAGTCCGATTTGGCCATGAAAAATTAATAGTATGTCCGACGAAAAAATTTCCGAAAACAAAAAGAAGGCGGCCGGGTCGCCTTTGGCGGCCCTGGGGGAATTCCGTTCCCTTTTGCCCTACCTTTCCCGTTACCGCACCCGCTATATTTTAGGTTTTCTGTGTCTTATCACGGTGGACGCGGCCCAGATCATCATCCCCCAGTTTATCCGGCAGGCGGTGGACCTGGTCAGCTCCGCGGGGAGCGCGGGTTCTTTTGAAAGACGGAGTATCCTGTTTCTTGGTTTGGAGATGATCGCCGTGATGGCGGTGATCTCCGGGGGCCGTTTTTTATGGCGCTACTTTATCCACGGTTCCTCCCGGCGGATCGAAACGGAAATGCGGGAACATCTCTTTGATCATCTCCTTACCCTTTCGTACGATTACTATCAGAAAAACAAAATCGGCGACCTGATGGCGCGGTCCATCAACGATCTGAACGCAGTGCGTATGTCCATCGGGATGGGCCTGGTGGCCATGGTGGATTTTATCGTCATGGCTACTTCGATCCTGGTGATTATTTTTATCCAGGATGCACGGTCCGCCCTTTTTGCGGTGATCCCCCTGCCGCTTGTCACCCTTTTGATTTTGATCTTTGGACGCACCGTGGGGAAGATGTTCCTGCGATCCCAGGAAACCTATTCCGCCATGAGCGATACGGTACAGGAAACTTTTGCGGGCATCCGGGTGGTAAAGTCCTTTGTGAATGAGTGGTGGTTCATCAAAAAATTTGCCGACACCAATGACGATTACCGGGACGCCAATATGGCCCTTACCAAACTCTTTGGCCTGTTTTTCCCCCTGGTCTCTTTCCTCTCGGGCCTTACCGTACTGATACTGCTCCTGGTCGGGGGCATCCGGGTGGTGGAGGGCTATATGAGTCCCGGGGGCCTGGTGGCGCTTTTTCGCTATTTACAGATGCTGATATGGCCCCTGATGGGCGCGGGCTTTACGGTGAACATGATACAGCGGGGGGCGGTAAGCCTGAAACGGATCAACGAGGTGCTGGAGACCGTGCCATCCATCATGTCCCCGGCAAACCCGAAGCAGCCGCCCTTTTTGTCTATCCCCCGCAGTGATGCTGCGCCGGCAGAAATGGCGGTGGAGATACGGGCCCTTTCCTTTGCCTACGATGGCGGCGGGGGAGGCTTGAGCGGCATAGACTTAAGCGTCAAGCGGGGAACCATGCTGGGGATCATGGGCCGTACCGGTTCGGGGAAATCGACTTTGATAAAAACCCTTACCCGGACCATCGATCCCCCGGCGCTTACGGTGAAGGTCTTTGGCCTTGATGTCCGCGAATGGGACCTGAGGGAACTGCGGGGCCTTTTTGGGGTGACCCCCCAGGACAGCTACCTTTTTTCCGATTCCATCAAACAGAATATCGGCTATGGGATTGGGGAACCCGCAGAAGAACTGTTGAAAAAGGCGGCCGATCTTGCAGCCCTGGAAAAGGACCTTGAGAATTTTAAGGCGGGATGGGAAACCCTCATCGGTGAACGGGGGCTTACCCTCTCGGGGGGCCAGAAACAGCGGGTGGCCATTTCTCGGTCCCTCATTCTTGATCCTGAAATTCTGATCCTGGATGATGCCCTTTCCGCGGTTGACGCGGAAACGGAAAAACGGATACTCACGGGCCTTCTTCGGGAACGGCAGGGAAAAACCACCATCGTCATTTCCCACCGGGTTTCCACCCTGCGGAACGCCGATGCCATTGCGGTCCTTGATAAGGGAATGATAAGCGAGTACGGCAGCCCCCGTGAACTCGCCGCCATCCCCGGCGGCTTTTATGCCCGCATGGCGGCCCTGCAGCATCTGGATGAGGCATCCACGGACGAAACGTCCACGGATGAGGCATCCACAGACGGGGGGACCATCAATGGCTGATTATTTTGAGACCGATGATGTGACCAGGGGCTACGACGGGAACCTGATGCTGCGCATCCTCTCCTGGCTTAAGCCCTACCGTCAGCTGGTCCTTATAACGATCCTTGCCTTAATCGTTTCCACCCTGGGGGAACTCTATATTCCGATTTTGCAGCAGCAGCTTATTGACGGGGCCATCCTGTCCCGGTTCCTTTGCTTGAAGAATTTAACCACAGAGGACACAGAGGAAGCACAGAGGACACAGAGAAGAAAAGAAGATGCAAATACTCCTCTTCCCTCTGTGCCCTCCGTGTTAAACTCTGTGTCCTCTGTGGTTAATCTTTCTTCCGAAGCCCGGACCGCCCTGGAGGACCTTACAGCAAAGAAGGGCGTGATCAGGGTAGGGGACCGGTTTTTTATTCCCCGGAATCAGGATCTAAGGATCTCCGCCTTGGTCGAGGCGGAGCTTAAGGCCGGGGGTATTCTGGAGGAAGAAGAATGGTACGCTTTCCGGGCAAAAGAAAACAGTACTGCTGTCAAATTTGTTGAAGATCATGAGGGTTTGTTCCTGCGGGGAGACAAGACGGCGCCGGGATCATTGATGACGGCGGCGATCAGGAAAGCGGACCTTGCCGCCCTGGATGCAAGGGAAATCGCCCTTATCCGTTCCGCCGACATTACCGCCATAAAGAAGGGGGTTGCGGTTTTCTTTGTAACATTGCTGCTGGTCTTTGCCTTTACCTTTGTCCAGACCTGGGCCAGCTACCTGATGGGCCAGCGGGTGATGAAGGATATCCGGCTGGCGCTGTTTAAAAAGACCGCTTCCCAGTCCACAGCTTTTCTGTCACGGCACCCCGTGGGCCGCATCGTAACCCGGCTTACCGGGGATGTGGAAACGATCAACGAATTTTTCACCTCCGTCCTGGTGGCCTTCCTCAAGGACCTTTCGATCATGATAGGGGTGCTGATCACCCTGTTCCTCCTTTCGCCCGCCCTGGCTCTGGTGGTCATTATCATCCTGCCCCCGGTACTGGCCATCACCCTGGTAAGCCGCGTCAAAGCCCGGGACGCCTTCCGGCGGCAGCGGACCGCATCTTCCCGGGTCTACGCCTATTTGGCGGAACGGCTTGCGGGGATGCAGGTGGTGCAGCTTTTCCGGGGGGAAAAGAAAAGCCGCCGGGAATTCGCCGAACGGAATGATGAACTGCTGGACGCCAACCTGGGGGAAATGTACGTCTTTGCCATCTTCCGTCCCATGGTGGAATGGCTTGCCACCTTTACCGCAGCTGCAGTGATCGTGGTGGGGAGCAATATGGTTTTTTCATTCTCCCTTTCCCTTGGGGTGCTCATCGCCTTTATCAATCTGGTGCAGATGTTCTACGCGCCGGTGACGGATATTGCGGAGAAGTACACCCTGCTGCAATCCGCCATGGCCGGGAGCGAGCGGGTGTTCAAACTCCTGGACACGGAAGAACACATCCCTAACGAGGGGAGCCATTCGATAGAAGGGCAGGTGCGGGGCCATATCGAATTTGACGATGTGCATTTTTCCTACAAGCAGGGCGAGGAGATTCTCAAGGGCCTCAGCTTTACGGTGAACCCCGGTGAGACAGCCGCCATCGTCGGCTACACCGGGGCGGGAAAAACCACCATTACCAATGTGCTTGCCCGGCTCTGGGATATCGACTCCGGATGTATACGGCTGGACGGGATTCCCGTAAAGGATATCCCCCTGGACGAACTGCGCCGCTCCGTGCTGCCGGTGCTGCAGGACGTGTTTCTTTTTTCCGGTACCGTGGCGGATAATATCAGGCTTGGCCTGTCCATTACAGATGATGAGGTGATTGAGGCCGCAAAGGCGGTCCACGCCGATGAATTTATTTCCCGCCTTCCCGAGGGCTACCGGACCCTGCTCTCCGAAGGGGCCACCAACATTTCTTCCGGCCAGCGGCAGCTTATCAGCTTTGCCCGGGTCATAGCCCATAATCCCGCGATTGTGATCCTCGACGAGGCCACCAGTTCCATCGACACCGAAACCGAACATCTCATTCAGCTGGGGATGCAGCGGGTCCTTGCGGGCCGCACATCCATCGTCATTGCCCACCGGCTTTCCACCATCCGCAACGCCGATAGAATACTGGTACTCTCAGGCGGACGTCTGGTGGAACAGGGAAAACACCAGGAACTTATCGACCGGAACGGCTTGTATGCGGGGTTGTATAGGCTGCAGTATGAGGCTAAATAATTAGAAACTGAACCAACACAACAAAGTACTCATTTATAAATATTTATTTATATTGGCAGGAATACGAAAATCTTCTTTTCGCAGGTCAGCAATAACCATATCAAAATCCACTAAGATACCGGCCTTATATGCGGTGATGAGTAAGCCTAATGTACCGGTCATGGTAAGGCCAATATTTTTTGCAAAACGCCGGGCCTTTCCATCGTCAAGGATCAGCAAGGAGTTCTGTGTTTCAAGGGCCAAGGCAATAGCTGTGGATTCCCCCAAGTCTAGGATATTATTAATAGTTTTGACCTTTAGGACATCTTTAACCGGGATTACCTGAATCCAGTCGGGTAGGATTTCACCAAACTCGGCGGCCACCTCCGGCGTTATATACACGATCTTGCAAAGTTCTTTCAGTAAATCCAGACGGCCGATGTTGGTAAGGGCGATAAGGCAGCTGGTATCTGATATGATGAGCTTAGGATAATAGGAGCTGGGCATTAGCAATATCCGATTCTAACTCGGCGTCATTTTGAGAAAACAAGGATACCCCATACCTTCCCAAAATCTCAGCGAATGTCCGTTTTGAAAGGCCTGCCACATCTGCCGCCTGTCCCAGGGAGAGCTTTGCAGACTCATAGAGCTTTGCGGCAAGGAATATTTGCATATCCGTTTCATTTATATCCGTCATTTCCGGCATGGTAAGGGTAAGGTGCATTTCCATAGGTTTCTCCTCCCTATTGCATATTTATAGTATAATCAAAAAGGTGATACCCGCAAGATAGGAACCTATACCCTATAACCATTAAAGTCAGTAAACAGCGTCTAATTCGTCCACAAAGGCGGGCCGGGGATGCCCTGTTCCCCTGCCCGTATATGCAGACTAGTTAAGCAGTACCGCTGTCTCCTTCTTATCCCACCGTTGCGCAATATCCGCAGGACTTTCGGCGGCGATGTTTTTGATATTCTTGTTGGCCCCCAGTTCCAGCAGCTGGGTGATAATTTCGCAGTTCCCCAGTTTGGCGGCGTAGTGGAGAATGGTGTTACCCGAAGAATCCCGGGCGTTTATCGCCTTTCCGGAGAAGACGGCCTGCACCGCATTATGTCCTTTGGTAAGGGCAATTTCACCGGCGTTTTTTTCATCCCCTGCGGTAATAAAGGGGTCTGAACCGGCGTCGGCCAGGAGTTTTGCCAGGTCCCAGGCTTCCTGATCCACCGCAAGACGCAGGGGGCTGCGGCCGTCCGCGTCAATTGACGAGACCCGCGCGCCCTGATCCACAATGATTTTGATCATGTTCAATGGAGCCCGTTCCTGTATGGCGATGTGCAGGGGGGAAGCGCCGTTGTCATCGGCGGCGTAGATCCGGTCCTTGGTAAGCAGGGCGGAGACTATCCTTGGGGATATGGACAGGGCGTTCTGGTAGGGGGTCCTGCCGTTGGCGTTCTTTGCGTGGATGGGGGCCCCCCAGCCGATGAGCATATTGATAAGATCGCTCCGCTCGGTGGCTACGGCGATGTGCAGGGGGGTGTCCCCCCGGGCGTTCCGGGTGGTGGGGTCGGCCCCCAAATCAACCAGCCGTTCAACGGTTCCGGGGTACCCTGCCATTACCGCTTCCATGAAGGGGGTATTCCCTTCGGCGTCCCGTACTTCAATGTTGGCGCCCCGGCTGATAAGGAGGGTCTCGATATCGGTTATCCCCAGCCGCACCGCGTCGTGGAGGGGGGTCTTGCCGTTCAGGGCGTGGGCGTTAATATCGATACCCGCATCGATAAGGGTGACGGCGGTGTTCCGGGTGTTCCACCGTACCGCCGCATGGAGGGCGGAATTGCCCAGGGTGTCCCGGCTGTTAAGGGAGGCCCCCGACGCAAGCAGGACTTTGACGGTGGAATTGCCGTTGTATTTAACCGCCACAAAGAGGGGTGTTTCCCCGGTGGCGTTTACCGCTTCGGTATTTGCCCCCTGCTGGATAAGGTAGGGAATATGGCCGTCCAGTTTCCACTGTGCCGCATAATGGAGGATGCTGTTCCCCAGCCCGTCCCGCGCTGCCAGGGTATGGGCATTGATCATCCATTTCCGCATTCCCCCGGCGGAGTAGAAGGCCAGGTAGAGGGGGCTCTCTCCCCGGGCATTGGGGGCAAAAATATCCGCCCCCCGGGAGATGAGCATAACGCCGGCCTCTTCATCGTTCTGCCGGGCCGCCAAATGGAGGCTCGTGTCCCCTTCCTTGTTGCGGGCATTCACCAGGGCCCTTCGATCCAGGATCAGGCCGATGATATTGATGTCCCCCTGGTTCCTGATAGCTGTGTGGAGCATGGTATTGCCGGCGCTGTCGGACTGCTGAACCGTTTCCAACGTAATAAGGGACAAAAGGGCCGGGCTGTTTTCCCGCAGGGCCTTTTCAAAAGGGGTAATACCGATGTTATCCGCAGCAAAAATATCCGACCGGTAGACCAGCAGAAGGGGGATATGTTGTATCCGTTTTTCCTCTATCGCAAGGTAGAGGGGGGTCTTCCCGTCGATATTGCGGATCGATACATCCGCCCCGCCCGCAAGAAGGGTCTGGAGAATTTCCTCTTTCCGGTTCAGGGTAATCACGATATGCAGGGGCGATTCCCCGTGTTCATCCTTTAAATTCGGGTTGGCCCCGTAGGAGAGGAGCAGGGAGATGGCCTGCCGGTGGGTATCCGGGGGAATGCCGATATGGAGAACCGAATTTCCCTTGGCGTCCTGGGCGTTTACTTCCGCCCCCCGGGAAAGGAGCAGGTCCATGGCCCGGAGGTTTCCCGAGCGGACAGCCTCGTGGAGGGGAGTCGTGCCGGAACCGTTTTTCAGGTTGATATCCGCTTTCTTTTCGATAAGGAAGCTGATAAAACCGGTATAGCCTTCCCGGGCGGCGAAGTGCAGGGGGGTTCCCCCGTCGGCGGTACGGAGATTGTAGTTTGAACTGCGGACCGCCGGGGCAAAGTTGGGGAATATGGGGTTATCAGAATAGGCCCCCGCAAGGATAAGCCGTTCCGCAGCCTCCGCATGGCTCTGGGAATCGGGCCGGCTCAGGGCCAGGTCCAGGGTGGTATTGCCGTCCCCGTCCCGCAGGGCTATTGTTTTACCGGCGGCGAGGATCTGGTCCAGCGCCCGGACATCCCCTACAAGGGCCGCCAGGTGGAGGATGGTCCTGCCCCTTGCATCGGTAGACTCAACCGAAGCGGGGCTTAAAATGGCGGAGAGGAAATTTCCCTTAAGATTGATGCCGGTCAGCGCCGGGCTGGTTCTCCCGGCGGCATTGCCTGTCATGGGCCTGTGTATATTGGCCCCTGCGGCGTTAAGAACCTTTGCCACCTCAGGATCATGCTGCGCTGCGCTGATCCCCAGGGGAGTACGGCCCTGGTTATCCACCGCGTCCACCACGGCACCCAGGGAGATAAAGAAGGCCGCCAGGCCGGCGTCCTCTTTTTCCGCAGCGATATGCAGGGGGGTACGGCCCCGGCTGTCTACGGCATGGACATCAACCTTTCCCAGGAAAAATTCCCGGGCTTTGGTGTTTTCTCCTTTTTCAAGGAGGGTCCATACATCATCCTCAGGGGGGATTTCCACAATCGCCTCTGGTTCCGCCGGAGGAGCGCTCTTGCATCCTGAAAAGCTTAAGGATAAGGCGCCCAAAAGACCCAAAAAGACCGCTAAATAAGGATATTTACACTTCATATCCTTATATCGACAAAAAAAAGAGGGGACTAAACGAAGAAGCTGCCCCCTCCCAAGGGGGGACAAATTCCGCTGTTTATTCTAAGATAGGGAATACAGTGTAAGGAGCTTTTGCCATGAAATATTACCAGAGCGATTACCCCCGCCCCCAGTTTGTCCGCAGGGCCGGCTCCTGGGTAAATCTGAACGGCCCCTGGGACTTTGCCTTTGATGATGAAAAAGAGGGGATTGCCAACAGGTGGTTTGACGCCTTTCCCCGGGGACCCAAAATCAAGGTCCCCTTTACCTATGAAACCCCCGCCGGCGGCATAGGGGATCCCCTCCGCCATGACACGGTCTGGTATCACCGTATCCTTACAATCGATCCGGAGCAGGTGCGGGGCAAGCGGCTGGTTCTGCATTTTGAAGGCAGCGATTACCGTACCGGCCTCTGGGTTAACGGCGCATTTGCGGGGTCCCACGAAGGGGGCTATGCGCGGTTTTCCTTTGACATTACCCACCTGGCAAAGGCCGGGGAAAATACCATCGTTGTCCGGGTGGAGGATTCCTTTGATATCACCCGGTCCCGGGGAAAACAGCGGTGGAAGGATGAAAATTTCGGCTGCTGGTATATCCAGACCACGGGGCTCTGGAAAACGGTCTGGCTTGAATTCGTCGGCGAAGAGCATATCAAGTCGGTCAAGATGACCCCGGTTTTTTCTGAAGGGAAGCTGGAAATAGAGGCGGAAATCAGCGCCGGGGGTATGGATGGCGGCGCCTCTTTTGACGGCAGCCTGGAACTGGAAGCGGCCATCACCTATAAGGACATTCCCGTCACTAAGATCACCGTTGCGGCGGGGCAAAAACGGATCAGGATAAGCGCCGATGTGGCCTCCACCGCAGTTAGCGAATGGGGGCTCCTTGCCTGGGCACCGGAACATCCCCACCTTTACGACATAAGCTTTACCCTTATCCGCCAAGGTAAGCCGGTTGACGAGGTCTTCTCCTACTTTGGCATGAGGGAAATCCGCGTCGACGGCGACAAGGTACTCCTTAACGGGACCCCCCTGTACCAAAGGCTCATCCTGGATCAGGGCTACTGGAAGGACAGCCACCTGACGCCGCCGGATGAACAGGCCCTTATCACGGACATCGACCGGATCATGGCCGCCGGTTACAACGGGGTACGGAAGCATCAGAAAACCGAGGACGAGCGCTTCCTTTACTGGGCGGATGTGAAGGGCCTTTTGGTCTGGAGCGAAATGGCCGCCGCCTACGAATACAATGATGAAGGGGTGTCCAATTTTACCCGGGAATGGATGGAAATTGTGCGGCAAAATTACAACCATCCCGCCATTATCACCTGGACCCCCTTCAATGAATCCTGGGGGGTGCCTCAGATAAAAACCGATGCCGCCCAGCAGCATTTTACCCAGGCCATCTACTACCTTACCAAGTCATTCGACAGGTACCGCCCGGTGATCGTCAATGACGGCTGGGAGCATACCATTTCCGATATCATTACCCTCCACGATTACGAGGAGCAAGGGGAGGATTTCCTGGACCGGTACGGCGAACATCTGGAGGAGATACTGGACAACCGGATTTACCACAGCCTGAGCAAATCGGCCTTTGCCGACAGCTTTGTGTACCGGGGGCAGCCGATCATCATCAGTGAATTTGGGGGCATTGCCTTTAATAACGATCATTCCGGTTGGGGCTATGGGAACAAGGTGGCCGACAAAGAAGCTTTTATCAGGCGTTTCGACGCCATCACCACCGCCATCAAGCGGATCGGCGCCATCTGCGGGTATTGCTATACCCAGGTTACCGATGTTCAGCAGGAAATAAACGGCCTTATGGATATGGACCGGAATTTCAAGGTGGAGCCGGAGATTCTTAAGGAGATAAACGAGCGAAAGGTGAGCAATTTTTACCGGATTCACCGGGGATAGGAGTTTAAATCGAATATACGAACTGGGGGAATCAATTTTTAAAAGATGTTGCTTATTTCCATGAAAGCGATTAGTATTATGGCAATTCTAATCCCGAAGATCTGAAGCAGTTCCAAAATATCAATTTTGGAACCAGCTCATCTATTTACTTTAAAGGAGATATCATTATGGCAAGTATTGACCTGCCCAAGAGTCCAAACGTATTCCACCCGGAGAAACCGAGTGCCGTAGGTTCCCGGAATTCACTTGCCCAGGAATACCGGGACCAGCAGAACGAAGTAAATCAGCTTCTGGAAGAAGAGACTAATAAGGTTGTCCATCATCTTACCGCCCGGCTGCCCAAGG
>BNVE01000078.1 GCA_025997875.1 Spirochaetia bacterium | reverse complement strand
CAGGAACGTTAAAGATTCCCTGGGCATAATTGGAGAAGGCCTCCGCAAGTCCAAAGACCAGGGCGGCGACGATGAGCCCCTTGGGCTTCCGGTTTCCCAGGAATATTACCACCAATGCTATCCAGCCCTTACCCGCAGAGATGTTGGGCACAAAGGCCCCCAGGTTCAGGGTGAGGAAAGAACCGCCGATGCCGCAGCAGAAACCCGAAACCAGGAATGCGGTAAACCGGTAAGTGTCCGACCTGAGCCCCAGGGAGATGAGCGCTTCCGAATGGCCGTCGCAGGAACGGAGGCGGAAGCCGAAGGGGGTCATGTAAAGGACCACCCAGGCAAGGACAAGCAATAGCCAGGAAGCGTAAACATATATGGTGTGACCCGAAAAAATATCGGCGATCACCGGAAGACCTGAGATTGCCGGAATGTTGATTAGGCTGAGCCGGGGTACATCGTTCAGTATTACTACACCCCGGGTTCCAAAAAGGTGAAAGGAAAGGACCACCGTAATTCCCGCTGCCAAAAGATTTGCCGCAAGGCCTGCGATAAAGACATTGGACCTCAGTTTCAGGGTAACCAGGGCCAGGATACAGGCCAGGGTCATGGAGCAGAGGACCGCCGCCAACACACCGGCGGCAAGGCTCCCGGTAAAATGGGCCGTTGTTATTGCCGCAAAGGCCCCGGTTAAAAGCAGCCCCTCCAGGGCAATATTGAGCATCCCCGAAAGTTCGGTAAAGAGCCCGCCCATGGCGGCGAGCAGTAATGGTGTCATGATATTTATTGCGCTGTGCAAGATCGGTATGGGATGATCCATGTTTAAAAGCCCTTCCTTTTTTTAAAAAGATTCCGCAGCACCTGGCTTGTCACCAGAAAGAATACCGTCCCCTGCACAATGGAAGCAATTTCAAAGGTAACATCCGAATTCTGCATGGCGATCCTGGCCCCGGAACCTATCCAGGCAAAGAAGATCGCGGCGGGTATTACCGCAAGGGGGCGGAACCGGGCGATAAGGGCAACCGCCAAACCGTTCCAGCCCATCCCGGAAGAAAATTCTTTTACCGTGCTGTAATAGGTTCCGTAAACCGCAAGCCCCCCGGCCATTCCGTAGAATGCGCCGCTCAGGAACATGGCCAGCACCGTGATCCTCTTTGTACTGATCCCCCCATAACGGGCAAAAAGTTCATTGCCCCCGGTAATGCGGATCTCATAACCGACCCTGGTCCGGAAAAGAAAAACCTGCACCAGTATTACTGCGGCAATGGCAATAAGAAGGGCGGCGCTTAAATTCGAGGGAAGAAGTATCTGGGGCAGGCGGAAATTTTCCGGTACCTTTCCGGTGGATTGCAGATTGCTTGTCCCGTCAAGAAAGGGGCCGGTAACAAGGTAATTAACAATCAGCATCAGGGTGTTGGAAACCAGGAAGCTGGTGATAAGCTCGCTGGTGTTCCATTTTGCCTTGCAGAGTCCCGAGAATCCCGCCACCGCCCCTGAAAAAACCGTCCCCGCCATAAGGGCAAGGGCGGCCCCTGCAAACCCCAGGGGCGCCAGGGCCAGGGCCGCAATGGTGGTGACAAAGGCCCCGGAATAAATCTGCCCCTCCCCGCCAAGGTTAAAGTTGTTGGACTTCATGGCGATACTCACCCCAAGGCCCCCAAAGATCAGGGGAATGGCGCTGTTCAGCATATTGCCAAAATAGTAGCGATTCTGCAGGGGCCCAAGAAAAAAATAGTACAAAGTTTTGGCAGGGGTTTTACTCAGCAGCAGGGCAAGGAAGACCATCAAAAGAAGTGAAATGGCGAGGATCAGGAGCATGCCCCCGGAAGCCATAAGCCCGGACTGAAAGGCCTCCGCCTGCCAGCTCCCGGCCCGGCCGGTCCCCGCAGGAACCGCCGGTCCCCCAAGCCCCGCAGAGGGCCGTTCGTTCCGCCATCCCCCAAAGGAGTTTTTCCCTCCCTTCATTTTATAGGTCCCCCGGCCGGGCTCATTTCCGGGACCGGTTCCGGAATTCTTTTAAGGCCCATCATATAGGCGCCGATTTCTTTTTTTATATCCTGTGTAGTATCACTGTTATCCAATTCCACCGCAATGGTCCCCCGGTAGAAAACGATGATCCGGTCCGCAATGGAAAGAATCTCGTCCAGGTTTGTAGAGATCAGGATCACCGCAGCGCCCCGGTCCCGGAGCTTTCCAATCTCGCCGTACACATAGGCGCTGGCGGCAATGTCCAGTCCCCAGGTGGGTTCGGAAAAAACAATATAGTCCCGGAACTGATCGATTTCCCGGGCCAGGATCATCTTCTGAATATTACCCCCCGAGAGGGTTGCCGCATTCTGGCCCCCTTCACCGGCAATGTCGTAGCGGCGGATAAGGTCCGCAGAAAAACTGCGGATGGCCCTGGTATCCAGAAAACCATGGGGAGAAAATTCACCCCGCCGGTTCAGGATAATGTTTTCGTTAACCGTAGCGGCGGGGTCGCTTCCCACCCGCAGCCGGTCCGCAGGGACATAGGCCAGCCCTTCGCGGCGGAGATGAGGCGCGTCAAAACGGGAGATGTCCTGTTCCCGGTGGTATATGTTCCCCGAAGTGATGGGAAGAAAGCCCCCCAGCACCGCTTCCAGTACCCCAAGGCCGTTCCCGCCGACTCCCGCAAAACCCAGGATTTCACCGGCCCTTACGGTGAACGAAATATTATCCAGAAGCAGCCGTTTCTGACCCCGGCGTTTCACCGTCACCCGATCAAAACTCAGCACCGGTTCCGCCATCCGCAGCGCCGGCGCGCCCTCAGCCTTCTCCACCCTTGACCTGAAATTTTCTGCGGAACCGGCGCCGGGCTCTGCGGAACCGGAACCGATCATCATCCGGGATATGCCGTACTCGTCAATCTCACCGGTATCCCTGATGCCGACCAGCTCACCCCTCCGCATCACCGCCACCCGGTCGGAGATCAGTTTTATCTCCTGCAGCTTGTGGGTAATAAGAACAATCGATTTTCCCGCATCGGCAAGGGCCTTAAGGGTCTTAAAAAGGGACAGTATCTCCTGTTCGATCAGGACTGCGGTGGGCTCATCAAGGATGACGATCTCCACATTGCGGTAGAGCAACTTGAGAATCTCCACCTGCTGCATCTGCCCCACAGTAAGACTGTGTACCGGCTTGTCCGCCTCTATTGAAAAATGATTGGCCTCAATGACGGCGTTTACCGCAGCTTCCGCCTTTGCCTTATCGTAGAATATCCCAAACCTGACCGGCTCAAGCCCCATGACCACATTCTGGGCCACCGTAAGCTCCGGGAACAGCATAAAGTGCTGAAAAACCATGCCAATCCCGAGCCGGTTTGCCGCCAGGGGCGAAACAATTTTTGCGATTTTCCCCCGGACAAAAATTTCACCCTCCGTAGGGGCTTCGATGCCATAGAGAATTTTCATCAGGGTGGTTTTGCCCGCCCCGTTCTCCCCCGCAAGACAGAGGATTTCCCCCCGGCGCAGGCTTAAGTTCACCCGGTTGTTCACCCTGCGGGGATTACCCGGGTAGACCTTGGTGATGCCCCGCAGTTCAACCGGGTATTCCGCCCCGGCAGGTTCCGGCGCTTCTGTCAAAGAGGCGGAACCGTATAGGGGACCCGTCCTGCGCGGATATCATTCATGAAGGCGTTGAATTTTTCCTGAATGTCCCGGGGAAGGGAGCCGGTATAACCGGGATCGCCGGCGATAAAATTAAGGTAACCCTCTTTTACTCCAACGGTCCGGGAAGTACCATATTGAATTTTTCCCGCAAGCACATCGGCGAGAATTTCTTCGGTAAGTTTTTTCTGTTCCATAAGACCGCATCCCACAATGACCCCGGGGGCAAGCTTGTATTCGTTGGTGTTGTGAAACACCACATAGGCTCCCCGCTCACCGGCGACGCGAATCATCCCCTGGGCGGCCCCTCCGGCTATCGAGGCAAACACATCAACCCCGGCGCTGATCATGCTGGACGCAAGATCCGCAGCCTTGTTAGCGTCAAACCAGTTACCAATCACCCTAAAATCAACGGTGATGTCCGGATCAACCAGGCGGGCGCCGTCAAGAAAACCGGGACGGATATGTTTATCAAGCAGGGGATATTCCTGTGCGGCAATAAAGCCAATCTTCTTCGCGCTGTTGGCGTGTTCCATTTTACTGGTAGTCACAAGCCCCGCAAGGTAACCCAGAAAAAAGGACTGCTCGTACTGATTGTAAAGGAAGGTACTAATCTGGGGATTCCCCCTAAACTCCGCATCGGTGATAATGAATTTCTGATTTGGAAATTTCTTCCCCACACTCGCACAGATTTCGGGAAGGGACGGGTTCGACCCAAGCACCAGATCGTAGGCCCTGCTTGCCACCAGGGAGGTAAGCTGTTCTTCCCACTCAGCCTGATTAAAGCCCGCCTCATAAACCTTTACCGTAACATTACTGTGGGAAGCGGCAAAATTCTGCGCCCCCTCTGCAAGCAGTTCGTATGTCGGGCTCCCCGTCACCATTCCGGTGATATACACCAGAACAGAAAGGCTCTCCTTTTGTTGATTCCCCTGGGGCTTCTTTTGGGGCTTCTCCTGCTGCTGATTTCCCGCATCGTTCTTCCCGCCCGCAAAAAGGGGCGCCGCAGAAAAAGCCGCAATGAACATGGCGATAAGAGCCGCTGCCAAAATCCCGCCGGGGGTGTAATTTCCAAGTGTTCTCATATTTCAAATTCTCCTGTTACTATTTTTACATACCTTTGAAAGTGATTCAAGACTCCTGCGGCGCGGTTTCAATGTCCGGTGAACAAGGGTTTCAACGCCCGGTAAGTCTCCCGGTATTGCGCAAAAAGCCCCTCATAGAGGGCGGCCTTCTTTTCATCCCCGTGATACACCCGGCGTATCTTTACCATGGCGTTTGCAGCCTCCCCGGCTGAACTATAGGTCCCCAGCGCTGCCGCTCCCAGCGCGGCAAGCCCCGCCAGCTCCGCATCTTTCTGAACCGGCGCCAGCACATCCTTGCCGGTGATATCCGCCTTGAGCTGATTGAGGAAATCGCTCTCCCCGGGATGCCCGGACACCCGCAGTTCCCTCAGCTCCGCGCCGCATTCTTCCATTACAGTCACCACATCCCGGATCGCAAAGCAGATCCCCTCCGCCACAGAACGGGCCAGCTCGGCCCTCCCCGATGAAAGACTCAGGCCCAAAAAAACTCCCCGGGCCTTGGGGTCCCAAATAGGCGCCCGCTCCCCCGCAAGGTAGGGCAGAAACACCGGCGTCCCGCCGCCTGCCGCCGATCCCGCAAGTTCAAAAAAATTTTCAAAGGGTTCCCCATCGATCCCCAAAAGTTCCCGCGCCCAGACTATCGCCTTCCCCGTAGTGGAGATGATCCCCGAAAGGTTCCAGTAGGGCTTCACCGGATGCCCGTAAGACATAAGCCGCGCATCCACGATCCGGCCGGCGGTACAAACATTGATCCCCTCGCTGGTCCCCGACCGGTCGCAGGCTTCGCCGGGATGCACCGCCCCCACACCCAAAATTGATGCAAAGAAATCAGGCCCCCCGGCGATTACCGGTATCCCGCCCCCCGCAGCGACGCCGGAATGTCCCGCGCCGCCCGCAGTGGCAGAAAAACCGAAACGCCGGACAACTGCGGGCAGCAGGGTCCCGATAGTTTCACCGGGAGAAACAAAGGGCGGAAATTTTTCCCTGTCCAGGCCCGCCTTATCCAACACCTCATCGTTCCAGTACCAGCGGTCAAAACCCTGGGAAGGAAACACCGTCCGCGCTTCTCCGGTCAGCGCATATATTAAATACTCGGGACAGGAAAGAAAGCATTTCGTTTTTTCATAAAGCGCAGCTTCGTTGTTTTTTATCCAAAGACATTTCGGCAAAAAGAAACCGGGGTCCACATAAGCGCCCATGATCGCAGACACCGTTACGGATTCCTCCTGTGACCTCCGGTCCAGCCAAAGCCGCGCCGCAGCCGCAGGCAGCTCAAGGGCCGCCCCCGGTTGAGCCGTAAGCCCGGGCGCCCCGATCACCGGTACCAGACTCGGCCCATTCCCGCCTATCACCAGCGCTTCAACCAGAGACACTCCCCCCAGTTGTACTACGCTTTCCTCAAAGGCCCGCAGCCACTGCGCGCTTTCCGCCTCATGACGTACCCCGTCGCTCAATGCAATAGCCAGCGGCAGCGTTACAATTTTTTTACACTCACCCGCCGCAGTAAAAAGCGCAGCCTTAAAAGTAGATGTCCCAATATCAACAGCCAGTATCAACGCATTCTCCGTTGTCTTCATTCTATTCTACGAGCCTTAACTTTAAAAGGGAGGGGAACGCCTCTTTTGCAGAATCAAGCGGTGCTCGTTCATTATTCTTTCGTTTGTTCGGATCAATGATAGGCACACACCTGCGGCTCTCTATGAAATCAGATATTACTTTTGCGTCATAACCCGCATCCATAAGGCTGAAACAAATCAGTCTTGCCCGGTGCAACACGGACAAGATCGATGCGGATAAACTCTGCCGGATAATTAAGATGCAGATACTTTCCGGAGAGCAGACCATATCACCGATCACCCTGCCGCCCCCGGAAATCCAGGAATTGCGCGGTTTATTTTCCACCTACCGGCTGTACCAGAAACAGAAGACTCAGCTGAAGAACCGGATACACTCTCTGCTGAAGGAACAGCTCTATGGTTTCACCCAGGAAGAGATTTTTGACCGGAAGAGCCGGCAGAAGATACGGGAAATCTCAGACAACGGGGCGCTGTGCTTCCAGTTGAACCAGCTGATGGACCCTCCCCCGCGCAAGCGCTCTTGAGCGGGACGAGGCGGACGTTGAGGCGCTCAAAGAGCAGGTGCTGCTCCATGCGGCCCCGTTTATGGCGCAGATAGAAATCCTGACCAGCATGAAGGGGGTTTGCGGCGGAGGGCCTTTGCGGAAATCTTTCAGATGCTGAAAAAAGGGGAGTATCATTATGGCCGTGATCCCAAGAACCATGAGATGAAAATGGCTGAATACCGGCGCTTCCTGGAGAAGTAAAAAAGTCAAGAAATTTTGCAAAAAAACGCAATATACACATATTGTCAAATTCCCCCTTCCATGTTATGCTGAATTATGCAAGCTATGGAAAGTGTGAATAGCGAAATGGGCAAAAAAATAGCCGGTGTCCTTGAAGAAGTCAGGCGCGGGCTGCCGCCGGATGAGCTGAGGCAGGGGGAACGGTTTTTTCAGGATAAGCGGTGCATTATCCTGTCACAGTCCCCGGTATTAATCGAGTTGCTCATCGAACCGGAGAATGAGGATGAAAAAGATATAATCTGCAATCTCCGCATAGATGAGGATGGACACATTACGGCGGAGCGCTCCGGCAGGAAAACAGCCTGGGACCGGTATGCTTATGCCTGCCTGCTCACCTTTGAAGAAGAGCTGAAACAGCTGGACCCAAAAGAGAACCTTGACTATAAAAAATACAGCCGCGAAGGCATGATACGGCGGGTTCTGGATGAACGCCGGGACAGGGCGGAAAAGGCGGATTACCGGATAGTCTGGGCGGACAATATCTACGGTGATCATGTGCTGACCAGCGATTCCGGGGCGAAGTACACGGTCTTTTTGCGCGACTTTGAGCGGGAGACCGGCTACAGCAACAGCGCAGACGCCATGTACAACAAGCTGGGCACGACGAAACATATCATGTATGCCTTCAAAAAATTGAAGGAAAACAAGAAACTCTATGACAAACTGGATAAGACATTTCCCTTTATCGAGATTTACTGCGACCCCCTGAATGATTATAACATAAGCTGGTTTTACCCCGGCGAGCTGCCCCCGGACGAAAAAATGCTCCTTGGTAAATTTTTCAAAAAAGCAGCCTTCATTGACAACCGGAAGGTAAAATCGTTTCTGAAATTTATCGAAGAAGCGGAACAGTACAAGACCATCCGTATCCGTCCCGAAGTAAGGGAAAAGGTTGAACGCTGCTACGAAGACCTGATGCTTCTGGATCTGAAGGAGAAGGCAAAGCCGGATTATTCTCTTATTAAGGGTGAACTATTCCCCTATCAAAAAGAGGGGGTCGAATTTGCCCTTTTCCGCCGGGCAGCAATTATCGCCGATGAGATGGGGCTGGGAAAAACCATTCAGGCCATAGGCGCCGCGGTAATGAAGAAGCGGATCCTTGCCTTTAAAAAAACACTGATTGTGTGCCCCGCGACCCTTAAATCCCAATGGAAAAAAGAAATTGAAAAATTCACCGCGGAAAAGGCGCTGATCCTTTCGGGTTTGCCGGATCAGCGGGAACAACAGTATCTGGACGGGGATTATTTTTTCTTTATCGTCAATTACGAAACGGTGCTGCGGGACAGCCACGCCATCAACCGGGCGGATTTTGATTTTCTTATCCTGGACGAGGCGCAGAAGATCAAAAACTATGAAACCAAAACCGCCTCGGCGGTTAAGCGCCTCAGGACCAGACACAAACTGGTTATTACCGGGACGCCGATTGAAAACCGGCTGATTGATATTTATTCGATCATTAATACTATAGATCCTTTTTATGTGGGGCCCCTCTGGGAATTTTCCTATCAGCATTGTCTTTTTGACCCCGCAAAGACGAACAAAATCGCCGGATACTACGATCTGCAAAAACTGAACAAGGTCCTTGCGGGAATACTGATCCGCCGCGAAAAGGCCGGTGTCCTTAGCCAGCTGCCCACAGTCCAGCAGGAGGATGTGCCGGTGGAACTTTCCCCGCTGCAGAAAGAATTGCACGCCGGTTTTATGCTGGGTATTGCCAAGATCATCCGCAAGCGCTTCCTGACCCCCTACGATTTGCAGCGGCTGAACCTGCTTCTTGCCAGCGCCCGCATGGTATGCGATTCAACCTTTCTGCTTGATGATAAAACCCACGATTCCCCCAAGCTTATTGAACTGGAGGACATACTGTTTGAAAAACTGGACATTAAAAATAATTCCCGCAAGGTTATTATTTTTTCTGAATGGATAAAGGTACATAAAATTATCGCAGGGATGCTGCGAAAACATAACATAGGTTTTGCCGAACTGAATGGCACGGTCCCGGTTAAATCCCGGGGCGAGCTGATCAAACGCTTCGAAAACAACCGGGACTGCCGGGTTTTTCTCTCCACCGAAGCGGGCGGCGCGGGTCTTAATCTGCAGGCCGCAGATATTCTGATTAATTTTGAGCTGCCCTGGAACCCCGCAAAGAAAAACCAGCGCATTGGCCGTATTGACCGGCTGGGCCAGAAAAGCCGCAAGCTGACCATTTTCAACCTGATTTCCCGGGATTCTATTGAGGAGCGTATTGCTGTGGGCCTTCTGGTAAAGCAGAGCCTTTTTGAAGGGGTTCTTTCCAAGGGCAACAATATTAACTATGTTGACTTCTCCACCAAGGGTCGTTCGCAGTTTATCCGGCAATTGGAAGAGCTTGTCAGCCGGCAGGAACCGGAGCCGGATGCATCGATGGCGGATTCTGCCATGGGAACGGCGGAAGCCGCAACGCCCGCTGTTGCTTCTCCGGCGCAGCCATCCCTTCCCCCGGAACATACAGCGAAGCTTCCTGCGCCAGCTTCGCAGGCGGTGCAGAAACAGGCCGCAGAGCTTGAACAGGTGCTGAACAACGGCATGCAGTTCCTCGCGGGACTGTTCAAAATGTCCACCGGGACGGACTTCAATCTTAAGGACCAGAAAATCGAAATTGACCCGGCTACCGGCGAAGTGCTTATGCGGTTTAAGATAAAACAGGGATGATGTAATTATTTTGCGGAAATAATGGTATTACCGCCTGTTCTGCAGGGCCTTAATGTTCGCGCCGGCTTTTCTCATGGCTATCGCGGTCGCCTCGATGATCCCCTTGCTGGAAACGGTCGCCCCGGAAACCGTATCCACAGCCAGGGTCTGGCCTGCGACAATGGCCTGGGGAATACGCTGATAGGCCTGCCCGGAAACCTCCGGGGTATCGTTCTGTTCAATAACCTGGATATCCAGAATACGGCCTGAGTCAACGGTAACTTTCAAAGTTATGGGCCCCTTGAATCCCGGCGCGCTTCCCTGGTAGGTACCGGGGGTAAAACGGATCTTGCCGGTGCTTGCGCAGCCCAGGATGCCCAGGGCCATGGCCGCCGCAAGAATTTTTGATAAAATCCGTTTCATTATGCCTCCTGAAACTGTAATTTTATGACATAATAACAAATTTTTAAAAAAAAAGACAATTTTTCACAACATTTCTCATAGAAACAGGGGATTTTTAAGATTTTGGGTAATTTGCTTTACAATAATAATAGTACGGAATATAATATTTACAAATATATTCATTATATTTACACTAGCGAGGTCTACTAATGCAAACCAGGCCTTAGGGGTCGCAAAATAAAGCTAAGAAGGGGATAAAATGGGAAAGAACATTGTAATTCTGGGGGGCGGCTACGGCGGCATTGCGGCTGCCAAAAGGCTGGCAAAACGCTATAAGGCGCAGCAGGATGTGACCATCACCTTAATTGATAAGCATCCCTTCCACACCCTGATGACGGAGCTCCACGAGGTGGCGGGTCACCGGGTGGAACCCGATTCAGTGCGGGTGCCCTACGCCAAGATCTTCGGCGCTTCCAGGGTGAAGGTCCAGCTGGATACCATCGACACGGTGGATTTTGAAAAGAACCAGCTCAAGTCGGCAACCAAGACCTACAGCTACGATTACCTGGTTCTGGGCAGCGGGGCGGAACCGAACTTCTTCGGCATTCCGGGGATTAAGGAAAATTCCTTTACCCTCTGGTCCTTCGACGACGCCATGAAGCTGCGGTATCATATCGACGATATTTTTGAAAAGGCCGTGGCTGAACAGGACCGGACAAAACGGCAGGCCATGCTCACCTTTGTGGTGGCCGGCGCGGGCTTTACGGGTATCGAAATGGCGGGGGAACTCATCGAATGGCGGGACACCATGTGCGCCAAGTGGGTAATCCCCAAGAGCGAAGTGCGGATCATTGTAGTGGAAGCCCTGAATTCCATCCTGCCCATTCTGGAGGAGGACCTCCGGGACAAGGTTGAATATTACATGAAGAAGCACGGGGCGGAACTTTTGACCGGCACGGCCATTACCGGCGCGGAACCGGGGACCGTAAAGCTCAAGGACGGCTCCGCCCTGACGACCAGTACCTTTATCTGGACCGCCGGGGTAGACGGCAATACCTGGGCCGATGGGCTGGGCCTTTCCAACGGCCCCTTCGGCAAGAATCCCCCGGAGGGCAAGCGGAACCGCCGGGGCCGGCTCCTTATCACCGATGAGATCCGCTCCGTGGATCACCCCAATGTCTTCCCCGTGGGGGACAATATCTGGTTCATCGAGAATGAAAAACCCCTGCCCCAAATCGTGGAAACTGCGGTCCAGACCGGGGAAACTGCGGCCCATAACATCATCGCCGACATCGACGGCTCTGCGCCGAAAAAGTTTAAATCCAACTTCCACGGCTTTATGGTTTCCGTGGGGGGCAAGTATGCCGTGTCCAACGCCATGGGGATCAAACTTTCCGGCATTTTTGCCCAGTTCATGAAGCACTTCGTCAACCTCCACTACCTGATCGGGGTGGCGGGCCTTAATCAGTGCTGGGAATACCTGAAACACGAATTCCTCAACAACGACAGCGGCCGGACCTTTGTCCGGGGCTTCGGTTCCTACCGGACCCGGGGCTACTGGCTGCTGCCCCTGCGGCTCTGGCTGGGGCTTATGTGGGTTTTTGAGGGGATCAACAAGATAGGCGAAGGGTGGCTTGCCTGGAGCGCCGGGACCAAATCGGGGTGGATGTTCTCCCGGGGTGTGGTCCAGGCGGGGGGGCCAAAGGCGGTCGCAGATGCGGTCTCCGCAGCCAGCGATGAAGCTGCCGCCGCCGCTCCGGCAGTGGACGACCTTTTCGGCGTGGCTTCTGATGCGGTGAGCGCCGCATCGGACGCTGTAGTGGAAACCGTGGTAGACACCCTAAGCGCCGCCTCCGATGCTGTTGCGGACGGGGGGGCTGCGGCGATAGAAACCGGGACCAGGGCCTTTAAGGCGGTCTGGGACCTGACCAAGCCCATTTTCAGCATGAACGGCGTTATCGCCACCTGGTTCCGGACCACCTTTATGGACGGCATCATGGCCTATATCCCCTACCAGGGCTTTCAGTTAGGGGTGGTACTGGCGGAAATCGCCATCGGCCTGATGATGATTGGCGGGCTCTTTACCTGGTGGGCGGCGGTAGTTTCCATCGTCATGTGCCTGATCTTTACCCTCTCGGGGATGTTCGCCTGGAACCAGGTATGGTTCCTCTTTGCGGGCTTCCTCCTTTTGGGCGGCGCGGGCCGGGCCTTCGGCCTTGACTGCTGGGTAGTACCGGTATTCAAAAAATGGTGGAACGGAACCCGGTTTGCCCGGAAGCACTATTTTTATCTTGACGGGCCTTCAAAATAGGCGCCGGTTTCGTGGGTTTATCGTTTAATGACTTCCTATTGGCAGGATTTTCCCGGCATACCGGAGGCCCTGGAAAGGGTTTCCGGTATTATTCGGGAAACTTCTGCGTCTGATAATCCTATTATCTCCCAGGGGCTTGCGGGTCTGTTTGACGGGCAGGGGAAACTTCTGCGTCCGGGGCTCCTGCTTATTACCGCGGGGTTCGGCAAGCTACAGGACAAGCACTACACCCTGGCGGCCTGTCTTGAGATGCTCCACATGGCCACCCTGATCCACGACGATGTGATCGACGAATCCCCCACCCGGCGCGGGCAGCCTGCGGTGCACGCCCGATACGGCAACCGCAACGCGGTGCTCATGGGGGACTACCTCCTCTCCCGGTGCTTTTTGCTGGCGTCGGAATATACCAGCGCGGATAACGCGGTGGCCCTGGCCCGGGTTATTTCTACGATCTGCGGCATGGAGATTGAACAGAACAGCGACCGCTTCCGCACCAACCTGAGCCTGCGGCGCTACTTCCGCAAGATCATGGGGAAGTCGGCCATGCTCTTTTCCCTGGCCTGCCATGTGGGCGCTTCCGAAGCAAAGGCCTCCCGGGCGCTCACCGCCCAGCTGCGGCGCGTGGGCTACAATATCGGTATGGCCTTCCAGATCATCGACGACATCCTGGATTACGCCGGAAACCCAGCGGCGGTCCGTAAACCCCTGGGAAACGACCTTAAGGAAGGGCTCATCACCCTGCCCCTGATCTGCGCCCTTCGGCAGGAGGATGCCTCCCAAAACAGCGCCGTTACCTTGCGGGGAATTTTTTCCGCCGATCATTTTTCCGCGGAAGACAGCGGGACCGTCATCGGCCTGGTGCGGAATTCCGGCGGCCTGAAGGCTGCCCGGGCCTATGCGGAGAAATACACCGCCCGTGCGATTCGGGAAATCCTTGCCCTGCCCGCCGGGAACCCCCGTGACATGCTGGAACGGCTTACCCGGCGGCTGCTGGTGCGGGAAGCTTAGACTGCGCCAATACGGAAAACCCCGGCCGTTCCTGCAGGGCCAGCGTATTATCAGATTTTTAACCACTAACCACACGAAGACTCCCCGCGATAGCGGGTTCCCACACGAACTTTTACTCTGAAATCGCTTGCCCTTTTGGTGTGGTTCGTGTCGCACCGGTACCTGGCACTTTTGCATTTACCAAAAACTATTCTGTCTTTAGTATTATTAAAATTAAATGTTTTTGGTTATTCATTTAATAATAATTATTTATCCAATTTTGTATATGGGGTGCTAAATAATGTAATAACCTTAAATTTCCAATAAGAAGAGCGCTAACTAAAACGGTTGTAATAACGGTCGATAATATATTCAGTTTATTTTGTTTAAAAAATAAAACAAAAAGAATAATTATTAATGGTATTGTTATTACGGCAGTAACAGAACCAGGAGGCCAACAATGAAATCTAATAGCATCAATAATGTGACTAAACAAATGTAATGTATGTGCAAATAAAATCCCTACTGCTAATTCAGGACGTGGAATAAGAATTGCTAAAATTAATATTATTATACTAAGTAAATATTCTTCTCCAATCATTAAGGCGATTGCTGGCGTTGATGGATAGCCATCTTTTCCTTTAACAAATATTTCATCCTCGTAGATTGTTTTATTATTAGAATATTCAAGCCATGGTTGTATAAATATTATTTCCTCAAATTCATGTATCATAAAGAGGGAAATTGCAATAAATGAAAACAATGCTACTTTCATTATATTCTCCTTAAATTTTATAATATGGCACTCGGTAATGTCTAGCGCAACTCAAATAATACCTCTGTTGGTGTAAGAAAGTCAAGTGTCTTTCGAGGTCTTTCATTTCTTTTCTTTGTCCGTGTGGTCAGTGGTTAAATTTTTTCTGTTTGTAGTTTTTTCGAATATGGTATCATTCCATTGAAGAAGCGCAGGAAGACCTGGGCGATTAGCCAATGCTTGACTTTGCCTTTACCTCCCAATTCAGAAAAGACCTAAAACTGCTGAAAAAGTGCCAGTATGACCTGAATAAAATGTATGATATTATAGCCCTTTTTATGTGGGGCCACCATTCGCCGAACGATGCCGGGAGCATAAACTTCACGGAAATCTTGAAGGCTTTTGGGATTGTCATATTGAGGGAGATTGGATCATGCTCTACCAGCTTGAGGAAGGTGTGAAAGTAACATTTGCTTTTACCGGAACTCACTCCGATTATCTTTAAAGCGTAGTGGCGCCGGCCACCACCTTTGCGTCCCGTAAGACCAGCAGCATGTTTTTTTACCCACATTGCACTCAAAAATCCGCTTTTTGTCAAAAAAGATGCTTGGCATCACTTTTATCGTTGACAATCGTATCACATTATGGTATACTTTTGATTACCGGAGGCATCTATGACATTCTATACTGCCCGCGATTTGCGGACAAAACCAAAAAATATATGGGAGAACCTGTCCAGCGGCAGCGAGTTGGTTATTACCAACAACGGAAAGCCCACCGCGCTTATGTTAAGTATAGGCGAAACTAATTTTGACGAAGTTATTAAGGCGGTGCGGCAGGCAAAGGCGATGATCGCCTTTAACAGTATGCGCGGCAAGGCGGCAAAACAGGGCTTTATGTCGGACGAAGAAATTAACGCCGAAATCGCCGCCTACCGTGCGGAAAAGAAACAAAATGCCCGCTAATCAAGACGCAAAAGAGCCGCCGTTTGCACAAGGCCGGCAATCGAAGCGCGTTGTGGTTGATACTAATATTTTAGTATCAGCTTTTTGGTCGCCTGGCGGCGAACCCGCAAAAATCGCCGCGCTTTTGCAAAACGGCAATCTTACCGCTTGCTACGATCAGCGTATTTTAACCGAGTATCACGAAGTTTTAGCCCGCCGGAAATTCGGTTTTGACCAATGGGAGATTAACGATTTTCTATCTCTCTTGGAACATGAGGGCTTGTCTGTAGTCCCCGCGCCTTTGCCATTGGAATTTACAGACGAAGGCGACAGGCCATTCTACGAAACCGCAAAGCACTGTAACGCCCGCCTTATCACCGGTAACATAAGGCATTTTCCAAAAGACGGCGTTGCGGTACTGCCGAGAGCGTTTTTAGAAGAGTAAAAAAATGGTGTGTCAGGCACCGGTGCGACTAATGGCCTGTTCCTTATTTTTGCGCTTCGGCAATAACCGTATCAATTCCGGATGCCACCTGTGCAAGAATTTCCGTTTTGATTGCTTCTAAATGCTCCATTTGAGATGGTTTTATGGGACTTGCCGCTATTTCGTTGTAAAAAAGCAGGTAGGCTTCGATGTCCAGAGCCTCGGCAAGCTTTACAATAAAGGCAAAGGAGGGCGTTCTTCTGCCGCTCTCAATCTGCCGGATATAGGTATGGGCCGCCTCGCACCGTTCCGCCAGCGTTTTTTGGGAAATTCCCCGGTTTTTACGCCATTTTTTCATATTGCGAACAAACAAACCGTTCAAATCCATGTTTTGTATTCTAGGAGCTTCTCATTTTTATCCATAGGGAAGCTTGATGTTTACATTATAATATGTTATGTTTGCAATGTGTTTACATATTTTGTGAAAATTGGCGGCTAAAAGACGGCGGGTATAGCCCGTCGAATAATAATTAAGGAGGCTTTTCATGAAAAAGCGGCGAAGGCTGCTTATACGGCGGCAGCCGGTGACAGCTATGTATTGACCATAACATGGAAATCCTCCGGAGAGGTTAAAATCAGCAGAGGAACAATCGAATCTGTCAGTGGCGGCGATTTAACATTGAAGCCTTCAGGCGGAACTAAGATATTAACGGTAACCCTCAGCGGCGAAACAATGCTCAGTATGAGCGGGACTATCACCCTGGATGATGGATCAACGGTACCGGTGCCCTCAGGTTTGTTGACCCCAAGCGGCGTCGATTTGGCAAAATTCCAGGGGGATTGGGTTGTTACACTCAGTAATGGGATTAGTTATCATTTTATTATTACGGGAACGGCTGGCAAAATGTTTGGATCTGGTAATGTAACTTTCGCAGGTATATTTGTGGTCAATGAAACTGACAAGAAATTGACATTAGATGATCCCAATCAAGATCCTACTTATTCCAAAACAGGAGTTTATGCCTTTGAAGGCGATAATAAATTTGTATTATCAGGTTTTGACCCCATGTTTGACGGGACCTACACCAGAAACAGCGGGCCTGAATTAGCAAAATTTCAAGGTAATTGGGCTCATACAATGTCTGGAGTTAATTGGCATTATAATATTACAGGGAATTACCTTGACATGAAAGAGGACGGCGGACCAAAGCAAATCCTTGCAGCAATTTCTGTCGATGAAACCGCCAAAAAGTTGACATTATTTATTCCTCCCAATCATCTCAGAACAGGAACTTATGTCTTCTCTAATGGTGATAATAGGTTTGTATTATCAGGTACTGATGGAGAGTCTAACGAGACTTATACAAAATAAAAAACAGTAACGCTGTTTGAAAAAAAACAAAACCCGGTTTAAAGCCGGGCTTTGTTTTCGGGATCATTACTTTGCCTTGCTCATGGCCTGTTTACTTTGCGCCCTGTAAGGCCATATTCGCCGCATTAAGGAAATCTTTTACCTGAATGGTCACCCCGGTGATGGCATCGGTTGTACCGTTAGCCTTTACGGCGATCTTCGCAGGGTCCTGGGCCTTCACCAGGGCATCAGCGGCTTTGGTTGCCTGCACCTGCCATGCGCCCTGGGGGGCCTTCATGGGATACTTGCCGGCGCTGGAGGTGATGATCTTTGAAGGATCAACCCCCTGCATCAGCAGAATGCCGTTCCAGAGTACATCCTTTATGGTCCCGTTTACCACGGTTATAATCGCGGTGTTTTTGGTTTGGAATGAATCCGCCGCAGGGGCTTCCCCATAGTACCAGCCGTCTTTGCTGTAAATACCCTTGGGTACCGGACCGGCCGCCAGCGCCGCCTTTACCAGGGTAAAGAAGGGTTCCACCGGAATGGTAACCCCGGCCACGGATGCAGCATTACTGTTCTGACTGGAAATCAGGAATTCTTCAGCTTTTTGCGCCTGTGCGGCCCAGCCTGAGGTGTCCTTCCCCGCTCTGGCGGCGGCTTTACGATCGGGCAGCCCCGCGCCTATCCCAATCGAATTCCAGTTGACGGCGGTTATTTTTCCGCCCTGGATCTGCAATACCACCTGATCCCGCCAGCCGCCGGTATAACGGGGCGCCTGGGCAAAATATAAACCATTCTGGGGAGCCTGTGCGAATACTGTCACTGTTCCGAGAATAACCAATACGACCATTAGGCTTAATTTTTTCATCTTGTTTCTCCTCAGTAAAAACATATATATATTCTAAAACACTTGTCAAGGAAAAATTCGATAAATTGTTTGCCTATATTTTTATTTCTCACAATATTTGACATTTCTCCGGAAAAACAATAGCATCTAATCTATAATATAATTATTGATTCTGTAGGAGGAACGAAAATTTATGAACAAACAAAAGGCCCTGCCTTCGAAGCTACTTGCGTGGCATCAAGGCGGGGCCTTTTTTTGTTATATACCTAAAGCTGCTTTAGGGTAAAGGAAGCTTGCATGAAGTATAGTGTGACCGATGTGGCTAAAATTCTTGGGTTAACCCCCAGCGCCCTTCACTTTTATGAGAAGGGAAAACTGATCGAAGTGGATAAGGACGAGCATAACCATCGTTTTTACCAGGTAGGGGATGTTTTTCGCCTTCTTTCCTATACCAAATACCGATCCATGGGCTTTCCCATGAAGACCGTGGTGAAGCAGTTCAGCGGCAATGAAAATGACCGCCGGCTGATTATCCAACGCATGGAAAAACAACGGGAAGAAGCCTGGAAAAAAGCGGCCTACTACAATGAGTTAGCCGATTCCATTGACAGCCATATTACCAGCGTCAAACGTATCGAATCTCTTTTGGATGAGTACGAATTTACCCAATCTCCCCATACGCTGTTTCTTTACGATGAGGAATGCGGGTGGATTTCCAAAGACCGCCGATCCCAGGGGATTGTGCAAAAATGGGTTAAGGCCATGCCCGCTGCCCGGCTTGCGGTGATGCTGCATTCTGCGGAAACCATGAACGCCTGTTTTGGCTACGCCATTACCCCCAGGAAGGCTCAGACCCTCGCGTTGCCTATGAACCTCAATGTGCAGGAACTGCTTCCCGTGTCCTGCCTGCACACCATCATTGCCACTGGCAACCAGTTTCCGGATAATCCCCATATTGTATTTGAAAAGGCTTTGGACTATGCCCGCTCACGGGGATTTACCCTTGCGGGGAAACCCTGGGGGTATATTCTGCTGGTGGAGGTTGCGCCGGAAGCCAAGATGAAACACTATGTTGAGCTCTGGGTCCCCATCCGATAATACTGGTCTGCAAAAAAATAAAAAAAACTTCAAAAAACACTTGCGCCTATAGTTGCTATATGAAATAGAATAAAATTTGGAGGAAAAAAATGAAACGTATTTCATCGAAAATTCTTGCGGTAGTTTTGGCCCTGGGAATTCTGGGCTGTGCAACCACCAGCAAGATCAGCTTTACCCCTGGTACCTACCAGGGAACCGCTCCGGGATTCAACGGGGATGTGACCATAGAAGTTACCGTTGACACAGGCCGTATTCTGGATGTCCGGGTAGTGTCTCAGAACGATACTCCGGAAATTTCCGGGCTTGCCTATCAGCGTATTCCCCAGGCCATTGTCGAAGGCCAGACCCTGGGTGTGGATACGGTTTCCGGGGCGAGCATCTCCAGCAAGGGGATTATTGAGGCGGCCACGGCGGCGCTGGCAAAATCCGGCGCCGACATTAAGGCCCTGCAAAACAGGAAACCTGTGGCTGCGGCAAAGCGGACCTCAAAGAGTGAAACTGCCGATGTGGTGGTTATCGGGGCCGGCGGCGCGGGACTCGCGGCGGCAATTACCGCCAGCCAGAACGGCGCAAAGGTCATTGTGCTGGAAAAAATGCCCCGTGCAGGGGGAAATACCATTATTTCCGGCGCAGCCTGGAATGCGGCGGATGCCGCCCGGCAGGCGTCAGTTCCCATAAACGACGCCAACAGAACCGCTATCCAGCAATCGATCACAAGAGCGCCCCATGACGCTTTTGAGAAAGAACTGCAGGAAACCATAACAAAACAGTTTGCCGATTTTAACGCCGCGAAGAAGACCAGCATCTTTGACAGTCCCGAGTTCCACATGCTCCAGACTTACAACGGCGGTGACTATGTGGGTAATCCCGAATTGATCAGAACACTGGCATCGGGAACCCTTGCCGCCCTGGAATGGGAAATGAGCATGGGGTTGCAAGTTAACGACCATATCTTTACCGTGGCCGGCGGACTCTGGCCCCGGGCTCATCAACCCACCATGCCCTTGGGAACCGGGTACATCGATACGGATCTTAAATACATCGATGCCCATAAGGACCAGATCACCCTGCTGGTGGATACCAAAGCCACCGAGCTGATCGTACAGAATGGCAGGGTCACCGGAGTTAAAGCTGCGGGACCCACGACGGACTATACCTTCACCGCTGCCAAG
>BNVE01000077.1 GCA_025997875.1 Spirochaetia bacterium | reverse complement strand
GCCGGGTCAGCGGCCGGCTCAGGGCCGGGAGCATCCTGCGCCAATAGGGAACCGGGGAAGGAAAAAATCAGGGCGGTAAAAATCAGTATACAAACAGAACCGTGGAAGCGTTTCATAGAGAGCCCCCTATAACACTTCCGGTATATTATTATAAGTTTAGTGCTTGCGCTATGGGGTGTCAGCTGTTATAATTATTTCGTTATTCCTACAAAAAGGAGCCCTAAATGAACCGTATTTTACCCCCCTCCCCATATTTAGCGTAGTTAAGCATATAAGACGTAATAATCACACTATATATAGGGCTTTTGTAGTCCTGGGGGCGGTTTTTGTCCTTGCCCTGTCGATTGCCGCTTGCCAGAACGCTGCCGGTCCCGGTGACAATTTAAACCCCAATCCAACTCCGAATCCAACCCCAACCCCGATTCCAACCCCGCCCCCGCCAACCTCACCCCCGCCCCCTGATCCGGTCTATACCTATAGCTACAGCGTCGGCGTTACGGGACCTGTCGGCGATGGCTCCGTTACGGAGCTGAAGGCGAATGGCGGTAGTGTAGATTTATCTCTTTCACCTTCCACCGGCCTTATGACCATCACCTTCCCGGGCAGGCCACAGGGATCTTCTAACCTGAGTAACATATCCTCGTTTCGGATAACCCGGGCTGACCTGGAGACGGTATTTTCCGGCAACACCAGCGGAAACGTGCAGTTGCTGATTAATAGTTCCGGCAATGCCGGCGAAAAGAAGATCAGCATCGCCGACGTGAACACGATTACGGCTGCCATAAACGATGGGCTGGCAGGTGTGGTCAAAAGATACAAGGAAACGTTCAAGGATGGCGTATCCCAGGGTAGTGTCATTGATGGCGACGGGTCCGTTTCCGCCGAAATGGGCAGCGGTGTAGTGCAGGTCGGTAATTATGACACCATGACTCCTACGGACGATGCGGACATATACGGAACCATTTGGGGAAATTCCGCTCATTTGGAAAAGACCGGATACAATGTTACCATAAATATAACCTATAATGGGATTAGCGGTGATCTTGACGGTGCGGCTTTGTTTTCTAAAATCAAGTCCGGCGACCAGGTGGATGTAAGGTTCGCCTCCGGTTCGTCGGACCGCATAAGCCTTGGAAAGCTTACCAAGCTGAGGCAGGCTATTCTTGCGAAGAATGGCGATAATCCTGCCAAGGTTGCCATGAATCCTGTTGTTCCGGGCGCTATCGTCGCGTTGTTCAATGCGGACGAAGTGTACGGCTGGCCCGGTACCGCAAGCAGCATGACGGATACGGTTTTCGGCGAATATGCAAAGGGATATGACAACTCCGCCGCGGGTAAACATTTATTTGACGGTATTACGGTTGAAAGGACCGATGCGAATACCGGCTGGCATATCAATGTTCCTGCCGGAAAAAAGATAGAGGTGACGAAGCTCAGACTGATAGATTACGGCGTTCCCAATCCTTCTAGTGGGGGCATCTACGATGCCAGCTATCTTGCCGGGTTTGGGCTTAAGGCTGCCAGGACCGATATAATATTCAACAATACTATTTATTCCGGAGTGAGGAAGGATCCTGCCAACCCCGGTAATGGTTCAATGGTAAGTCCGGCGCGGCTGGATAAAGGGTTTGAGTTCCTGGGTCTTAATACGGTAGCAGATTTCCCGATATTTACGGCGGGTTCGGAATTTGGGCCGTATCTTGACAATAGTTACTATGATACCGACAAGAATATAGGCGATTCTCCCCGGGTTATGGCTTTCCTTAACAAGCTGGGCGCCGATTCAACCCTTGAGAATATGGGGAGGTTGATTGGCAGTGGTTATCCCAATAAAGTAACCGGTACCGGTGGAATTCCATACAGTGGAAATACCCCGACCGGCGGAACGGAACTCAACGGCAACGCCGCCGTCTACCTGCTCACCAAAAACGTGAGTTTGAACGAGCTTCAACTGACTAATCCGACTTGGTACACTAGTAATCTAGGTGCTTACGGAAGAGTACGAAATCTTGTGCTGACCGGTGCTAATTGGAAGTTTATTGAGCTGGCGGAAGCCGATGGTGTCATTACGTCGGTAGACACTCCGGTTGGAGGAATTGATAGCGATACCAACCACAACCTTTGGTACGTCATCAATTCTGCACCAACTGTGCCTATTCGGATAGTTGCTACAGTTCTTGAGTTTAACTTTTCTATAAATGACGCAAGCCTCATCGTTTCGGAACTTAACCAGCCAGGACTCGAGGCTTGGATAAGCAATGCTACTGCTGTTGGTACGAAAAATGGCAGGTGGGGTGATCTTCGCCATATATACACAAGCGTTCCTGCTAATCCAACGAAGTCCGCTTGGGCCACCGCAGTTAAAAATGGTACTGCGCTCCCTACTTTCCAGTAATGATTCTTCGTATTAGAGTTGTTCAACAGCCAACCGGGTTGTTGAACAAGTCCATTCTCTCAATCCGTCTGGCCGGGAACAAGGGCAAGAAGGATGCAGCGAATGACAAGGTTGGCCTGCCCGTGTCTGCAAGCCATCCGACGCAGGGGCTTCCCGATGCCCTTTGGAATTTACCGCCAAGGCGCCACTGCGCCACGACAAACGCATGAAGAATTTCAACCGTGGATTTACGCGATTTTTCAGGTTCTGAAGTTTTCTACTTCGAAGTTTCTATGCGTTTATCCTGGAATTATCCTGATTATAATGATTCTGCTCATAGTTCTTGCTCATAGTAACATATAAATCCAATGGGGTTACTAAGTAAGCAGGTTAATCATTATATTAAATCCTCTGCATTGGGCGGTAAGCGGAACCCATTGGCTCTGAGCTTCCCGATTATCGAATGGAAATCCGGGATAAAGCCCTTTTTATATGCCTGAATCAGGATGCCCAGGGTGCCGGTGATTTCCAGCCCCAGGCTCATTGCGGACTGCCGGGCTTCAATATCATCCAGAATGACCAAGGAACCTTCCGTCTCCATAGCCAGGGCGATTGAACTTGATTCTCCAAGGTCGATGTATTGGTTGTAGGCGACTACTTTCTGTGTATCCTCTACCGCCTTGACAGTAATCCAGCTTGGTAACAATTCCCCATATTCAGCGGCCACTTGTGGAGTGATGGTAACAGACCGGTATACTTGCTGTAATACATCAAGGAGCCCTATATTCGTCAGACCGATTAAGCAACTCGTATCCGAGATGATGATCCGGCCTTCATAGGTATTTTTGGGCATTCGCCACTTCCATCCGTACATCGTCCTCGGTCATGGTAACGATGGGAACATCGTACTTGATAAGAAGTTCATGGAAGGTACGATATGAAAGCCCGGCAACTTCGGCAGCTTTGCCCAGCGGTAGTTTTTTAGTTTCAAAAAGCTTAACCGCAAGCATGATTTGGGCATCGGCTTCGGTTAAATGGACGGCATCAGGAATGTCCAAGGTAAGCTGCATATTCGTGTCTCCCCTACCCTATAAGAATACGGTCCAATCCCTATTCCTGTCAACAGAATGGCCCACTGCGCTCCCTTAACGTTGCTCTTTCCGGTGTTTTGTGGCAGAATAGCAACATGGACATCGTAATTGAGTTCAACGAGTCAGCGTTTGGGCATAGCTTTACCAAGGAGGACATTCGCCAGGCAATATTGAACTGGAAATACGACGACATTGACGGGAACAATCCCGGCAAACACCTGCTTCTTGGGTTTGACAACAAGGGCAGGCTGCTGGAAATAATGTATAATGTTATTGACGAGTGTACTATCAATGTGTTTCACGCGATGAAATGTCAGAAGAAGTATCACCATTTGCTCAACCCATAGGAGAAAAATATGGCACGAATGACCGAAGAAGAAGCATGGGCGCTTGACGAATACTATACCAAGAACTCGCCCAAATTGTCCGGTGACGGAAAGAGCGGATTTATCGCCCGTCATGCAGCAAAAGGCGATACCATGATATTCGTGGACGATGTAGCCGCCACCTGGCTGCGTATCAGGGCCGAGGCGGAACATAAATCCACTACGGAAATCATTGGCGAACTGGTGCGCGAGAAGATATTCACCCAAACCGCATAATTTCATCATTAAGACAAGAGCGAACATCACGAACTTGTTCTTTATAAACAGCTTGCTATTGCCCCTTCCAGGGCATCGAGTTGGGGATCGATGATGGCGATGGGGTCGACTTTTTTCTGGAGCATCCTGAGCCGCCGGGGGATTTCCACGGTTTGGCCGGTGGCTTTGGTTACCAGGGCGGCTTCTTTGGCGGGATGGGCGGTGGCAAGGACCACGGTGTGGATATGGCCGTCAAAGTCGCGGGAGTTGCGGAGCTGTTCCGCCGCCGCAAAGGCTACGGCGCTGTGGGGGTCTAGGATGATGTTGTATTTTTTCCAGGCCTGCTCCATGGTTTTAAGGGTGGTTTCATCGTCAATCGCGGCAGGGTATACCATGTTCCGCATAACCGCCGGGGCTTCTTCGTAAAAAGAGGCCAGCCGTTCATAGTTTGAGGGAATGCTGACATCCAAAGCGGGGGAATTGGTGTTAATCAGGGGCCGGGGGATGAACTTTTCCCCCTGGATATAATCTCCAAAGGCATCATTGGCATTCATGGCGGCGATAAAGCCGTTTACGGGCATGCCGAATTTCCAGGCGTAAAGGCCGGCGATAAGGTTGCCGAAGTTACCCGAAGGCACGCTGAATACCAGATCCCCATGGAGCTGCTTTTTGATTTTGATAAAGGCGTAGAGGTAATAAAAAGTCTGGGGCAAAAGCCGCCCCGGATTAATGGCATTGGCGCTGGTAACACCATAGCGTTCCGCAAAGGGCAGGTCGTTAATGGTTGCCATGATAAGCCGCTGGCAATCGTCAAAGGTCCCCTTTACCTGGATGGGGATGATATTGCCCCCCTTGGGTACGAAGGACGCACTTTCCAGCCCCCGGATATGCCCCGAAGGGTAGAGGAGAACCGAAGTAATGCCCTCCCGGTTATTGAAGGCATTGGCTATGCTTACCCCCGTATCCCCCCGGGTTGCGGAGAGGACCATGGCGGGGCTGGAGTTTTTAAGGAGCTCTTCCATAACCGCCGCCAAAAAGGCAATGCCGAAATCCTTAAAAACCCCCGTGGGGCCGTTATACAGGTTCAGGACAGAAAGTCCCTCATCAAGCTGTTGTAAATCGGGTTCAAAATTGAAGGCGCTTTCCGCCACCCGGGAAGCGGAAAAGGGGTTCAGTTCCCCCTGCAAAAGGACCGGCGCCACCGTGGCTACCAGTTCCGGATAGGTGGTATCGGAGTCCATATACAGAAAAAACTGCCGCATATCCACCGTTTGTGCGGGTACATAGAGCCCCCCCCCCGGGAGGCAAACAGTGAAGAACCGCATCCTTAAAAGAAACCTGGTGATCATGGGACTGGGTGGACCGGAATTGCATCATTATAATCAGTTTACTCCCTGGCGGGGGAATCGGCAAGAGCCGCATTTATGGCAAAACATCCCCTTTTCATAAAAAAATCTTAATTTTTTATACTTTTTTATGGTCTTTTTTATGTATTTTATTGTACTATTTGTATTACCCATTGGCGGGGACTTATCAATAATCGCTGATTTGCCGATAATAGGCCAATAGATCGTTTTTGGTTTCCTGTGGATGGGGTAATAATGATGAAACGAATAATGATGGTTCTGTTATTCACTGTTGTCTCTGCGTCAATTTGTACCGCCCAGGCCCAATTACGGAATTTCCACCAGGAAGGCCAGGCATCTCATGATATTGAAACCGATGAGCTTACGGCGAATCATCCCAGTTTACCCCTTGGCAGCCAGGTGCGGGTGACGAATCCCAAAAACGGTAAACAGGTCATTGCAACCATAACCGGCCGTATATCGGCTTCGGAAAACCGGGTTGTAGACCTTTCCCAGGGTACGGCGCAGAGCCTGGGTCTGCCCGTAGAGGGCCGTTCGCCGGTAATCCTGGAAATTGCTGAACCCCAGAGAACTCCGGAGCCGGAGCCGGAACCGGAGGAGGAACCTGAAGAGCCGGAGCCGGAGGAAGAACCGGAGCCGGAAGAGCCCACCCCTGTGCTGCTGTCCCGGGAAGAATCTCCGCCCGAAGAACTGATAGAACCGCCCCGTGAGGAACCGCCTCCAGAGCCTCAGGTAGCGGTATTGGATAGTACCGGTTCCAATACCACTTCCACCAGTAATTCCAGTGCCGACAATAATGATTCCAGGACCCAAACAGCGGCCCCGGTGTCGGCTCAGTCGCCTAATATCACGATCTATAACACGATCATGTCTCCCAACTCCTTTGCCACGGATTCGGCCCCTGTCAATGCCACTTCCGGCGGCGCCCAGCCTGCGGTTAACACCGGCGCGCCCGCTGATGGAACCGGGGCTCCCGGCGGGGGGATTATAGCCGTAGCTCCCTCGTCCAGTGTTTCTACCGCGAAACAGGCTGTTACATCGTCGCCGTCCGGGCCGGAGCCTGCTCCCAGGGAACCGGCGGTTGCTTCCGCATCCGCTTCGATTGTTACAACCCAACCGCAGTCGCCGGATATTAAGGTTGAAACCCCTGAAGCAGCATCTTCCCCGATGGGGAACCTTACTGCGACGATTCAGCCTCCTCCGCCTGCTGCTCCTGTTGCGCCGCCTCCTGTTGCTGCTCCTCCCCAGCCGCAGCAACCGCAGCAGAAGTTACAACCGCCGCCGCAGCCCTCCGAACCTTCGCCGCCGTCAGCGCCTGTGGATGTGGGCACGGCTCTCATTATGCCCTATATGCCCAATCCGGATAACGGAAAAATTTACCGGGTGCAGGTAGGGGCCTTCAAAAATACCTGGAATGCCAAAGAAGCCTTTGACCATCTAACATTGGTGGGATTCAAGCCCGCCTTTGAACGGCATGGGGACTGGATCCGGGTGGTTATTTCCGGTATCAGGGCAGCTGATATGCCGGCCGTGGCCCGTTTAATCGGCAAGGTCGGTTTTAAAGAAGCTTTAATTCGGGAAGAGAATTAAGCCGGTTCCAAAATCTGATATTTTGGAACTGCCTCAATTAGAAGCACGATAAAAGAGCTTAAAGGATCGGGCGGTTTATGGACATCAACTTTTATTCCCTTGGCGCCGCCGAGGAAGTGACCGGCTCCAGGCATGTGCTTGAGATTGACGGGAAAAGCTATCTTGTAGACTGCGGCGCCTTTCAGGGCTCCCGGGCAGAAGCGGACCGGAAAAACCGGAACTTCGGCATCGAAAGCGACCGCATTGAAGCGGCTATCCTGACCCACGGCCACCTGGACCATTGCGGGCTTCTGCCCCTGCTGACCAAAGGGGGGTATCAAGGGAACATTTACGCCACCCCGGCTACCCGGGATCTTGCCAGCCTTATCATGATGGATTCCGCCAATATCCAGGCCCATGACGCCATCTACCTTCGCAGGCAGGCCCAGAAAAAGGGCGAGAAGTTCAACTGGACCCCCCTGTATACCGAAAAGGACGCCATCCAGGCTACCAGCCAGATGGTGGGAATTTCCTACAATCGGCCCGTGTTCATCGGTGACGGGATAAACCTGGAATTCTTTGATGCCGGCCATATCCTGGGTTCCGCCATGGCCTTTATCACCGTCAAAAAAGACGGCAAGGAGTGCCGCATCCTCTGCTCCGGCGACCTGGGCCGCAAGGACCGGCCCATCATCCGCGATCCGGACAATAAAATCCCCGCCCCGGACTACCTGGTCCTGGAAAGCACCTACGGGGACCGCCGCCACGACGGCAATGACGATGCCATGGAAAAACTTGCCTCGGTGGCCCAGGAGATCGTAAAAACCAAGGGAAGAATACTTATCCCCGCCTTTGCCATTGAGCGTACCCAGGAACTGGTTTACCATTTCCACATGCTGGTTGACGATGGGACCATTCCGGAAATCCCGATTTTTGTGGATTCCCCCATGGCAACCAACGCCACCACGATTTTCCAGGTTCACCCCGAATGTTACAGTGAGGAAATCAAGAACGCTTTTATCAAGCACCACAAGAACCCCTTCGGCTTTAACAGCCTCCACTTTACCACCAGCGTGGACGAGTCCAAGGCCCTGAACGAGCACCCCGGTCCGCTTATCATCATCTCCGCCGATGGTATGTGTGAGGCGGGCCGGATTACACATCACCTTGCCAACAGCATCGGGGACCCGAACACTACGATCCTCACCGTTGGCTACATGGCCCAGAACACCCTGGGCCGCCGCATCCGCAGCAAAGAAATCGATTTAAAGATCCACGGTGAGTGGTTTAAACGCCGCGCCCAGGTGGAGGAAATCAACGCCTTTAGCGCCCATGCGGATTATTTTGAAGCTACCGAATGGCTCAATTCCCTGGACACCTCCCGCTTAAAGAAGATCCTCCTGGTTCATGGCGAACCCAAGGCCCAGGCCGCCTTTAAGAAATACCTTGCCGATCACGGTTACCCCCAGGCTGAAATTGTCCGGTACGGTAAAACATACAGTTTTAGTGAGTAGCGGCGTCTGTGTGCGAATGAGTAATTAATAGGCGCGTCTGCGATGCGTGAAGAGGAAAGAGTGGGATATTTAACCGGCTTTCATGCCATTGAAGAACGGATAAAATCGGGAAAACAATATGGGGCTATTCTGTTGGCCAAGGCGGGGCCCCGGGCGCGGGATATCCTTTCCCTTGCCGCCGAATATAAGATTCCGGTTAACCGCATAGGCACCCACGACCTGGATCAGTACGCACCGGATCACCGGGGGATAGCCCTTGAGGTGGCGGATATTGCCGGCGGTGTTGAGATCAGCCTGGCAGAATTTACCGCCGGCCTGGGTGACCGCAAGGACGCCCTGGCGGTGATCCTGGACGAAATTACCGACCCCCACAACTACGGCGCCATCCTCCGATCCTGCGACCAGTTCGGCGCGGACCTGGTGGTGACCCGGAACCGCCGCAGTGCAAAAAATGCGGAGATTATCTCCAAGACCTCCGCCGGCGCGGTTGACTGGGTGCCCACCGCCGAAGTGGCAAACCTTCCCCGGGCCATCGAAGACCTTAAAGACGCGGGCTTCTGGATATACGGCGCCGACATGGCCGGTAAAGCCGCCTACGACATGGATCTGCAGGGCCGCGTCGCCCTTATCCTGGGCAGCGAAGGGGAAGGCATTTCCCGGCTCCTCCGCGATCGCTGCGACGGCATGATCGGCATTCCCTCCCAGGGCCGCATCGACTCCCTTAACGTTTCCGTTGCCGCCGGGGTGCTGCTCTACGAAGTGGTGCGCCAACGGAGTTGACGCGGCAGCGAACTTGAGAACAGCAGTGAAACTGGGAAAACTGCGGAATTAGTTATTATATCAATCAAAATATTCATATTTTTAGTTGTTATGGCAATGAATTTTCATAAAAAATCGGTTATTTGACTGTACAAAATAACCATTTTGTGTTAATATAAAGCCATGGAAGACCTTCTGGAAGTATCCCGGCGGCGAATCAGCAATACCTCCATGGATTTTGTCCGCAGCATCAACCATAAGGTGCAGTGGAAGGCCCGGCTGATTGGGGTCCGGGGCGCACGGGGAACCGGCAAAACCACCCTGCTTTTACAGCACATCAAGGAAGCCTTTGGGGATGAGCCGGGCCGGGTCCTCTATGCCAGCCTGGACAACCTTTGGTTTGTGCAGAACAGCCTGCCGGACCTTGCGGACCGTTTTGTCAAACGGGGCGGAACCCACCTCTTTCTTGACGAGATTCATAAATACCCCGAATGGCCCCGGGTTATTAAAAACCTGTACGACGATTACCCCGAACTTTCCATTGTGTTTACCGGTTCTTCCCTGCTGGAAATTCTTGATGCCCGGGCCGACCTGAGCAGGCGGGCCATAGTGTATACCATGCAGGGCCTTTCCTTTCGGGAATACCTCAACCTTTCTGCGGGAACCGCCTTTCCCTTATTCAGCCTTGAGGATATCCTGCAAAACCACGAAAAAATTTCCGCAGAAATTTGCAACACAATAAAGCCCTTCAAATATTTTGAAACCTATTTGCAGACCGGTTACTATCCCTATTTTACGGAAGGGGTGGATCTCTACCCCATGCGGCTTGAGGAAACGGTGGCAATGATTCTGGAAATGGAGCTGCCCCTGCTGCGCCGGGTGGAGATGGCCTATATCCCCAAACTCAAACAGCTCCTGAGCGTCATTTCCGAATCCGCCCCCTTTATCCCGAACATCAGCAAACTGGGTGAACGGATTGGGATCAACCGGCAGACCCTGCTTACGTATATTCAGTATCTGGCGGAGGCCCGTCTTACCCGGAATCTTTACAAGGAGGCCCAGGGGATCAGTATTTTACAGAAACCGGACAAACTTTTTCTGGAAAACACCAATTTAATGCACCTGTTTAAGGGCCCTTCGTGGGACAGGGGAAATGTGCGGGAGACCTTTCTTGCGAATCAGCTTGCCTATGAACACAGTATCGTATTTCCCGAAGCAGGGGATTTTCTGGTAGACGGTAAATACCTTATTGAAGTGGGAGGCAAACGCAAAACCCGCCGGCAGTTAAAGGCTACAGACGCGCAGGCGGAACTTACTAACAGTGATTCTGCTGCCTGGGTTGCCGCCGATGATATCGAATACGGGTATGACAGGAAAATTCCGCTGTGGCTGTTTGGGTTTTTGTATTAGTGAATATTACATCTTTACGATATGTGCGAAATTAAGTTCGCATATAAGACGTTATGTGCTATTTTGAATGCCCCAAATTTTTCGGAAAAAAATGTTGACATTTGAATATGGTTATACAAATGGCGATGCGAGAGTTTTTTGAAGATTATGGCTATCAAGGAGGAAATTATGGTACGTGCGGCTGGTCAACCGTACGCAGAACAGGGAATAGAATTCCTTCCCCCTCCCATGCTATGCTTGTCTGATATGAAACCTGAGAGTACGGCAAAGGCGCTGGTGGAAGGGGCGGCCCAAATTATCAAGGGGAAGCAGGAATTTCTGGAACTGCTCACCGCGGCGATCCTTGCCGGGGGCCATGTGCTTATTGAGGATAATCCCGGGCTGGGGAAGACCACGGTGGCAAAGACCTTTGCCAAGCTGATCGATGCGGGGAAGAAGGGGCTTGTCTTTAAGCGGATTCAGTTTACCCCGGACCTGCTGCCCTACGATATTACCGGGGTGGATGTGTTCGATCCCAAAAGCCGCAGTTTTCGCTTTGTGCCCGGGCCGGTGCTGGCCAATATCGTGCTGGCCGACGAAATTAACCGGACCACCCCAAAGGTGCAGTCCGCATTGCTTGAGGTGATGGCCGAACGGCAGGTGACTATCGGGTCGGTGACCCATCATCCGCCGGAGCCCTTTTTTGTTATCGCCACGGAGAACCCCATCGAAAGCGAGGGAACCTTTCCCCTGCCTGCGGCCCAGCTTGACCGCTTTATGATGCGCCTTTCCCTGGGCTACCCCAGCCGGGAGGCGGAACTGTCGATTCTGGAAGAAAATCCTGCCGAGGGAGGCTTGCAGCGCCTGGAACCGGTGATCAAGCTCTCCGAGTTTATGGCGGCCCGGAAAGCGGCAGCAGGCATTTTCTGCCATACCGCCCTTAAAGAGGCCATTGCCGATATGGTCCGGGACACCCGTATTCACCGGGGCTTTGCGCTGGGGGCCAGTCCCCGGGCGGGGATTCACCTGCTTGAGGCGGCCCGGGCGCTGGCGCTGGTGCGGGGGAGGGAGTTCGTCACCGACGAAGACCTGGCGAGCCTTGCCGCGCCGGTGCTGGTCCACCGGCTCAAACTGCGGGACCCCCGATCCCAGGGAGAAAAGCTCATCCGGGAGATATGTCTTGCGCGCATCGATGGAATCAAAACCACTTAAGCAACGCCGTCCCCGGCGCGGGTACTTCGCCCCGCAGCCCATGGGCGTCATCATCCTTATCATTATCATCGCCGCCTTTACTGCGGGGGCGCTGCGGCGGGAACTGGCCCTTACCCTGACGGGGGCGGTGTTCCTGGCAGCCTGGGCCTGGTGCTTAATCATGACCCTGGGTCTGGCCCTGCTGCACCGGAAGCGGGCTCCGGGGCTCACCGCCCGGATCAGTCCCCGGGAAATCCCCGCAGGGACCCGGGCGGAGGTCTTTTTCTCAGCCAATTTGCCCCGGGTCTCCGCATCAAAAAAAACGTGGCGCCCTTTCTTTCGCCTCCCCGCGATCCTTGTCCGGTACCACATCAAACTGGAAACACAGGACGGCCGCCGCGCCGGGCATATCTTCGATCCCGATTTGCCGGACCGGGGGGTCTGTTCCTTTGAAGTCCCCCTGCGGGGGGCCTATTACAGCGACTATGATGAGCTGATTATTTTTGATGCCCTGGGCTTCTTCCGCTTTTCCTGGCGTCTGGCCCAGATCAGGGATCCCCGGCTCCTGGCCAGCCCCCGGGCGGCGGATGAATCCGTGCCGGTGACGGTACGTTCCGGCGGCGCGGAACCGCGCAACGAGCCCCATTACCAGCGTACCGACAACCTGATTGACCACCGGCCCTACATCCCCGGGGACGACCCCCGGCGGATCAACTGGAAACTCTACAGCCATGGGGGGGACCTCTTTGTGCGGGAGGGTGAGAGGGAGCCGCCGCCCCATTCCCACATCCTTATCATTGTGGATACCCAAACCGATCCCGCCCTGTACAGCGCCGAAACAGGCCGGCTGGCGGTGGACCGGCTCTGCGAGAACGCCCTAGCTGCGGCCCTGGAATGTTCCGACAAGGGGATGGATGTGCTCACCGGCTATACCGGGGGCGGGATTCGCGGGGGAACCGCTGCGGAGCTTGCCGCCGCCCTGGCCTGGCCTGCGGCGCTGCCCCTTGGCGCCGGTGAAAAAGGCATCGCTGTAAAAGGCGCCCGGCGCCTAAAAGCCACTACCGCCGCAAAAAGTGCCTGGCGCCTAAATACCGCCGGAGGCTCTGCCGAAAGCGCCGAGGGCGATTCCAAGGCGGCGGATTATCCTGATGCGCCGGACCGGGGTTTTCTGATCCTTGCCCTGCCCCGGACCGTGGGGGGCAGCAGCGGGGAAGGGACCGCACTGGACCGGTTCCTGAAAAAACGGGATCTGAAACAGGGGACGGATTTGATCTTCCTTTACGAAGGGGAAGGGCTCGACAACGCGGCGGAGACCTGCGCCGCCATTTACGGTCAGAAAGGAGGGGTCAATGTCCGGTGCATCCGATAGAAAACCGGCCAAAGCCTTCGCCCTGGCCCTGCGGTCGGCGGCGCTCTTCATCATCCTCTGCCAGTTCAGGCTCCTTGCGGGGGACCTTGCGGACACCCCGGTTTTTATCGCAACCCTTGTCTGCGCCTTTGCCGCGGCGCTGGCCCTTGCCGGAAAAGGGCTCGCGGCCATTCCCGCCATGATTACGCTGGGCATTATCCCCTGGGCCGCCCGGCTCATCGTCGCCTTTCCCCGAATCTTCGCGCCGGGCCCTTCCCCGGTTCTGGACGGCCTCCTCCTCAACCTGGATCGCAACAACTTCGTCTCCCTGCCGTCGTTTTACTGGGCCGCCTTTAGCACCTACTTCTCAATTCGTTCCCGGAATTTCCTCCGGGGGGACATCGTTGCCGGGATCGTTCTGCTCCTGGGGATATTCTCCATAGTCGGGACTGCGGACATCGGCCTGTATCGCTGGCCCATCGTGATGATCGGCCTCTTTGCCATTGTAGGCTTTATGCAGATTATCGCCCTGATGTTTTCCATGCCCCCGGAGATCGCCCTTCGCAAAAAAGAAAGTATTACTGCCACAGTAATACTGTTTCTGTTGATCCTTGCCGGGGGTGTCCTCTTTATCGGGCCGTCCCAGGAACGGGCCGTTGAGCGGGGCGGGGGCCTTTTGGAACCCAAGCTTTTCAGTTTTGATTTTTCCCAGTTTCTCAGGCTGGAAAGTGAAATCAGCATGAACGACGATCTGGTACTGATCGTCAGAAAAGATTATGAGGACACCCACATCCTGCTGCGGCGTTACGTGCTTTCCGGGTACAACCGCAAACAGGGGTTCTTCCGGCTGGAGGACCTTGATGAACGGACCCATCCCCAGCGCCTGCCCGACCGGCCTACTCATTTTGCCGAAGCCGAATCCCGGCTCTCGCCGGAGACCTCCGCCGGGACCGAAGAGAACTCGCGGGCCTTCCGGATTACCGATCAGGAATACTATCTGGTGAACTTTGATTCATCGGCTTTTATCGGTATGAACGAGCCCCTGTCGGCGACCCCCTTTGAAAGCTGGGACTCATCCTCCTTCAGTTCGGTTTACGCGGTGCAAAGCCGCACCAGCGAGGCCCTTCCCTTTGAGCTGATATCCGCAGCCCAGTGGCCCCCCAGCGCGGAGAATCTGCGGCTCAGCCCCGAAGAGTACCGGATCTACACCGAATACGGCGATGACCAGCGGCTTAAGGCCTATGCGGAAGAAATCAGCGGCGGCTATGACGAGTACTGGGACAAAGTTCAAAGCATCTACGACTGGCTCAAATACGGGGATTACCGCTACAGCCTTAAACCGGGGATTGCCCCGGACGGGGATCAACTTTCCTACTTTTTGTTTAACTCAAAAAAGGGTTACTGTTCCTATTACGCCTTTGCGTTTACCCTGCTCCTCCGATCCATGGGGATTCCCGCCCGGGTGGGAGCGGGCTTCTTTATCGATCCCCAAACCAATACCTTTGATTATTATCCGGTGCGATCCGACATGGCCCATGCCTGGGTTGAAGTGTTCTACCCCGGCTATGGCTGGATCGAATACGATCCCACCACGAACAACCTTGCGGAGGGTGAAGAATTCCGTTTTTCCTCCGGGGTGCCGCCGGAACTTTTTGAACGGCTCATGAAGGAGATTCTGGAAAACCATTCCCGGCTTAATCCAAAAGAAGGGGTGGAAGAAAACACCGCCGTCTCGAACCTGGGGGTTCTGGCGAATTCCATTCAGCGCTTCCTCCGCAAAAACTGGCCCCCCATGCTGCTGTTTGTCCTCGGCGTCCTCTGGCTGCTGATCCGCTGCGGCCTGCTTTTTGCCTTCCGCCTTGGCGCTCATCCCCGGAAAAAGGCGGTGCGGCTCTGGGCCCACATCAAACGGCGGCTGGCCCTTGCGGGATACAAACGGCATCCCCGGGAAAGCGAGGCTGAATGGGCCCAAAAGATGGATCCGCTTTTTGCCGGAATATATACCCTGTATCAGGGAATGTCTGCCGCCCGGTTCGCACAGGAATACTCTCAGGATGACCTCAAACTACTGTGGGAAAATTACCGCAGTTTTACTGCGATTTACCGGCGGCAGGTGTCTGGGGGCCGCCGCTTCCTGGCCTGGATCATCCCGCCCCTGGCAATGGTGCTGTCCGCCGGCGGGAACAGTGCCGGTAAAAACGGCGGCAGTCTCATCCTGCTCATAGTATTACTGTTCTGCTTAAACGGCGACGGCATAGGGGCGCAGGACGCCGATGATACACAGCCCGGACAGCCGCTTACCGGAGAAGACGCCGGGTCCGACAACCTTTTCAGCAGCGCCCAGGATGCGGAGGAGGCTGAATTCTGGGAACGGGCCATTGAGCTTTACAACCAGGGGATTGCATTGTACCCCGACGATATCCGTTTCCCCTGGGCCCTGGGCAATGTGTACTACTTCCGGGGGCTGTTTGGCCTGGCCTGGGATGAATACCGCAAGGCTGAACGGATACAGCCCTGGGACCCGGAAATTCTCTACCGGCTCTCCCGGACTGCGGGCTACCTTAACAGGGATACTGTTTCTGTGGATTACCTTGAACGGCTCCTGGAGATCACCCCGGACGACCGGGAAGCCATCGGCAGCCTGGGCTGGATGTACTACAAGGTGCACCGCCAGAGCGACGGGGAACGGCTCCTTACCTCTGCGCTGGAACGGTTCGGCAATGATTCAGATTATGCCATGACCCTGGGAACGATCAATTCGGATATGTTCCGTTATGATGAGGGAAAAAAATGGTATCTGGCGGCGATTGCCGATGCGGAGGCCCGCCAGGATCAGACCTTTGAGGCGGTGGCCCATTATAACCTGTCTATTCTGGAAAACCGTTTTTATTGCTTTGCCCTTGCCTTTGAGCGGACCAATGCGTCCATCAACGCCCAGAACCGCGCGCCGGGCCGGCTTGCCCGGGGCGAAATGTACCTGCGGCAGCTGGATTTTAAACGGACCCTTGCGGATTACGAGGCGGCCTATGAGATCGACAACTCCCCCCTCTCCAAACTGAATCTGGCCCAACTGCATCAGATCTCGGGCCGGCTGGAAGAGGCCCGGCTCTACGCCGAGGACTGTCTTAAGGGGAACGATCTTTCCTGGATGCTGAATTACGGCATCAACCCCGTGCGCTACCGCCGGGACATCCACGAGATTCTTTACAAAACCTACGGGGGCCTGGAAAAAACCGAAAGGTTCCTCCCCTGGGCCCATCCGGGGGACAAAATCCGCAGCGGCTTCCGGCGGCTTTCCTGGAGCTTTAAAGCGGCGGTTCACCGGAAATACTTTCAGAAGTACAGCCTCCTCTCCGCAGATTCCTACGGCCAGGAACACCTGGACGCCCTGATCCAGTATTACCGGGCCTTTGAATCCTATCCGCGCCGGTCTTTAACCTACCTCCGCCAGGCCCGGGAATTCGAGACATCCCTTACCACCGAAGCGGAACCCTCCTACGATCTTGAGGAAGGCCGGCTCATGAAAAAACGGGCCCTTACCGAAGCGGCCCTGGAAAACTTTGATCCCCTGTGGGAACGGGACATGATCGGCGAAGCCTATGTCGAACTGGCCCGCCGTACCAGGGGCGCGGCGCATCAGGATGCGGTGGAAAAACTCTTTGCCCTGAACCGGGGCGCCCTGCGGCAAGAGGGCCTGAGCCTGCCGGTACATCTGGGGTATATGTTTAATACTGAAACTGCCGCGGGACCCGGAGGCCCTGCGGACCCCCGTGCAATACGGGCCCTGAAACCCATCACGCGGGCCCTGAAAAAAGCCGGTATTCGGGACACCGGTGTTGCTGCGGATACTGCCGGAACCGGTGCGGGTGCAGCCGGAGGCGTAGCAGCCCCAGGCCTTGACCGGTTCACCCTTACCCTGGAAATGCAGGCCAGGGGAGAAGCCGGCGGCTGGAACATCCTCTGCGAACTCTACGATGGCGGCCGGGGAACCACGGTGCTACGGCGCAGCATCCCCCTGGCTTCCGCCTCGCGCAAGGATATCAGCGCCTTTGCACGGGCTTTGGGGGATGCGGTGTTTGTTGAGAATTAGAAACATGGTATAATCCAAATAAAAAGGAGCAATCAGTATGCAAAGCATGACACACCGACTACTAGACAAAAAGCCGGGTACTACAGTATTATCTACCCCCCCCCCCCCCCGTTAGGCCGCGGATTGCCTACCCTTTTCCTGCTAAAGGGGCAGGGAGCAGCCGCGTATGAACCACTACGAGCCTGTCCTTATCTGGGAGCTGACCCGCGCCGCTTCCAGCATCGCCGCGTGGTGGGTGCTGTTTTACCGGATGCACCGGCCCCCCGCGCTCTGGCGCCGCGTCGCGCTCCTTATTGCCATGCCCGCCGCCTATACCTTCTGGATACTGACCCCCATGAGCGTCCTTCAAAACGGGGTTTCCTGGGCGATTTTCCCCATAGTCTTTGCCTTCCTCAGCGGGGACCTGCGCCGCTCCCTGTTTACCGCGTTTTTCTATATCGGGATGGAAGCATCCATAGACAATGCCCGCAGTTCCCTTATCGCCCTGATTTTCGGCCACTTTCTTGAGTCCCGCTCTCCGGGGTATTATCTGCAATACAATCTGCAATACCTGCTGGTGTTCGTAGTATCCCTCTTTTTCTACAACATAATGAAACGCTACGCCGCAAAGCCGCCCTTTACCGCGTGGATATTAACTGTTATCCCGCCCCTGGGGCTTTGGGCAATCCTTACCGTCTTTGCCGTAATCGCCGACCCCCTGCTGCTTGAACAGGGCATCAACCTATACCTGCCGATCTTTCTGTTCGCTCTTTTCTGCATATTCTGCAACCTGGGGGTGTTCTACGTCCACACCCGCGCCCTTATTCAAAGCGGCGCGCAAACCCTGGCGATAAAGGTATCCGGCGTCCCGCCGGTCTGGACAGAGGAAGCGGGGCTATCCCCGCAGTTCTGCGCCGAATTCACCCTGAGCAACCGGGAGAAGCAGGCGGCGGAGGAATTGTTACGGGGTAAATCCAACAGGGAAATAGCGGATAGTATCTTGGTATCTGTCAAAACGGTGGAAGCCTATTTGAACAGCATATACCGGAAGACCGGCGCGCCGAACCGCTATGCCCTGTTTGCCCTCATTAAACGCATATAAGGCGCGAATTAGTACGAAATAGGGTAAACCCTGGTACGAATTAGGGTAAACCCTAATAGCATTATCACAAAACCCGCCCCAAATTTACCTTGATACAAAGTATCAAGGAGTAAACTATGAAAAAGAATGTACTGTGGATATTGACCGGCCTTGCGCTGGTTCTGACCCTTACCGGCTGCCCCAATCCTAACGACGGCGGCGGCAACAGCGCCCCTGCACTGTCCGGCACTATCACCATAACGGACGGCACTAATCCCGTGACCAGCTCTTACACCGGCACACAGCTTACCGCGACCTACAGCGGCGGCAGCGAAACTGTAGCCTACCAGTGGAACAAGGGCGAAACTGCCATTCCCACAGGCGGAACTACCCAGACCTACACGCCGGGTGAAGTGGGAAGCTACACCGTAACCGTCAGCGCAGCGGGCTACCAGAGCAAGACCAGCGCCGCCGTAAACGTTACCGTTGACCCGGTGCCGCTAATGAACGCAGAGGACTTCCCCGGCGTAGCAGCTACCGACATCACCACGCGCACCATCAGCAACAAAGCCGAGTTTACCGATGCCAAAACCGCAATAGAAGGAACCGGCGGCAACTATGTGCTCACTATCACCGGTACGGTAGTTGTTGATAACGTACAGATAACCCCGAAGGAGAACGCCAAAGTTTCCCTGCGGGGCGGCGGTACCCTCCATCTGTCAACGGGTACGCAAGGTTTATTCTTACTTAATAAGGCAAACAGCAAGCTTATACTGCGGGATGCTGTGCTTAAAGGGAACGCCGGCAGCGAGAAGGGGCTGGTGTTAATGGACGAGAGCTCGGCGGAGTTTGTTATGTACGGCGGGACTATCACCGGCAATACAGCCGTCAAGTCCGGCAGCGACACCGTCGGCGGTGGGGTTGGTGTCGCCGCCGGCACGTTCACCATGAGCGGCGGGACTATCACCGGTAATACAGCCGACGCCGGCGACGGCGGCACCGGTACCGGCGGCGGGGTGGGTGTCCACGGTACCGGCACGTTCACCATGACGGGAGGAACGATCAGCGGCAATACCGCCCGCGCCGGCGGCGGGGTGGCTTTCACCGGCACCGGCACGTTCACCAAGACCGGCGGAACCATCTACGGCGATAATGACACTACAAACACACCACCCGAAAACACCGCCACCCTTGGGGCCCCCGGCACTGGTCATGCGGTGTATTTTAGCAGCAGCTCCGGTGATAAATACCGCAACACCACCGCCGGAACGGGGGTAAACCTGGATAGCACCACCAACGATAACTGGGGGGAATAGGGAGGAATGAATAAGAATTTAACCACGAAGATACTAAAAAGCACGAAATTCTACTATGAAGTTTCATCTTTTCGCGTGGTTTGTGTTTTTAGTGGTTAATTCTTCTTAGGAGTGAGGAATAAATAACCACGAAGTAGCGGCATCCCTGTCGTCCCCTTTTTCGACTTCTTCGACTCCTATGTTAAATGTCAAGAGAAAATCGATTTTTTTTGATTTTCTCTGACCATAGGCGCCCGTACGCTTAGGTCAGGCAGCAGACCCCCATCCCGCCCCCTTACCTTGTAATACTTAAGTTTCTTCTTGAGCGTGTCCGGGTCTATCCCGTTGTAGTACTCCCGCCGCCTCATTAATAGCCATGCCAGGGTTACCAGCTTCCGCGCTACCGCTACCGCGCTCTTCCGCTTATTCATCCGACCCGCCAGGGACTGAAACTTTTCCCTCAAAGGGCCTCCGTAGCTGCATCGGCTTATGGACCACACTCCTTCCAATACGACTGCCCGTATCGGGTGGCAGTAGCTGTATTTCGCTATGGACCCGTAATGGTTCGTATCCCCGGAGCAGTCCACCCGGGGCGCAAACCCCGCATAGTTCGCTACCTCCCCCGCCTTATTAAACCGTTTCCCATCCCCCAGATACGCCAGCAGCACCGCCGCTATCCCTATCCCTACTCCGGGTATGCTCATCACATACGGCGTAAGCTCATGCTTCCGCGTCTTTTCGGCTACTACCTCTTCCATCACTTCCAACTGCTGCTCCACCAGCTTAAGCTGTTCCTCCAGCATCTGCGCATATCCCTGCGACCGTCCCGATAGCTCCCCATGCCGCGCCTTCCGGCCTTCATCGTCCTTGAGATCCGCCTTCGTTACGTCGGTTATCCCT
>BNVE01000076.1 GCA_025997875.1 Spirochaetia bacterium | reverse complement strand
CGTGCCGTAACTTATCAAGATTTAGCCTACCAAGCCTCCGACGCACGGCAAAAAGCCGACTACCAAAAGAAAGCCGACGCCGACTTTGCGATGGTGAAGAAACTGGAGGGAAGTAGGTGAATACTGTAATATACAGACATACAAATTTTTACCAGGAAGTGAAGGGATTAATATGAAAGGCTGTTTCATTAAAAGAATTTTGCTTATAATATTTCTGTTTTTTGCGGCAAATGTACTATATGCAGATATAGATAATGTTGAAAAAAAATATAATTACTATCATCGTAATACTGATGGTACCTATATTCTGGAAAATATCAATGAGACAGGATACATACCATTTTTCTCTTATGTAGCTGTGAATAAAAATTTGTATACTGAAAAAATAATAGGCTATTATTACGGTACTAATATTATAAAATTTATTGATGAAATTGATCGTGGAAAAATTAAAAGAATTGAATATCATGATAAAAACACTGGAGAGATCATATTTTCACAGATTAATACTTATGAAAAAGAAAAATTAAATAGCGTGTCGATTGTTGATAAAAAATTGGAAGGTAGAATTTCATATCTAAAAATATTTTTCAGGAAAGATTTAAATGGGGAAAATTTATTGTATAGTGGATTTCAAGTTCGTGAGGTAGATGTCCATTCTTTTTTTGATCTATATGATTTTAAATTTATAACTTCGGAAGGAATTTTTAATCAGGATTATTTGCCAATAAAAAAAACTTCAAGTGTTATTAGGAAAGAAGATGAAAACTTTAGGTCATATATTTTAGATGAATCTTATTTATATAGTGAAAAAAAAGAGCTTGTAGATTATTCATTGTTTTTAAATGATAAAATGATATTAACCGAATCAATAGAAAAAGATGAAAATTCTACTACTGTAACTAGAAGGTATTTTAATAGAATTAATGGAAATGATTATCTTGCATTTAAAAATATTTATCAAGATGATCTAAAATATGAATATGTTTATGAGTATGGTAAGTTAACTAAACAAAATCCTTCTGTGAGCAGATTTAAATTCTATAAAAATGATTTATTTGTTCAATACAATATTGATTATTCTGATATTAATGAATATGAGACAGGGGAATTTACTCTTTGTGGAACTGATGAGTTTATAACATTTAATTCGGATAATACCATAAAATTTACAGAGCTTGATTTTTTATACGATGTTTCTTCCAATAATTTCTACTTATCAATGAGGCATGATGACTAATATGTATAGGTGTACCTACGAAGTATTTAAGCAGAGCGGAGCGGAAATTGGGCAAAATCTAGCCGGACATTTGGCTCTAAAGCAAAAGACTCAAAGTATTATACAACGCGCTAATGCCATTGAATGAGGATGGTTATATGAGGCATGTTTTTGCCGTTCTGATTTTATTAAGTTTGTTCGCATGCAAAAAGGAAGAAAACAAATTGTCTGTGGATGAAACGTATTCCCCGTATCAGGATTTAGTCTTGACTACAACCGATGACGGTTTACTCAGCAGGCAGAGTATAGAAAAAATAATGGAAATTTTGCAAAATGAAGATATTCCCTTTGAAGAACGTGCGGAGATAATAAAAGAACATGATCCGCGGGAAAAGTTATATGATGTACGAATTAGCAGTGCGATAATAGAAAAAGCATATCATATTTTATTTGATAGCAGCATGTCCATGGAAGACAGGCTGAACATTATATTTCATGATGAAGAACTGGCAGAGTATGTTAGAGTAAACTATGAAGGAATTATCAAGGAGGCAAAGCTTCAACAGAGCCGTGAAGAACGTTTAAGCCGGCCGGATAATGATGTTGGAGTGCCTCTTGAACTTGCGGGGTTTACCCAAGATGATAAATATAAGTACCTTTGTTCCAAATGGGAACATATTTATCCCTTACCGAACACTGCGCCGCATTGGGCATATATGTTTTATGAAGATGGGGATTTTACTTACTTGGAATGGACTAACGAGAACAAAAAAAAAGGTTATGTTACATCAAGTGGACAGTGGAGATTAAACGGCAATAATATAGAAATATGTATTACGGGTTATGAAAAAACCAATAAAGAGGCGATATTTGAAAATGGTGAATTAAGTTTTCCTGGCGATATTGAAAGAGTATTTCATGAAGTCACCGATACTGATTGGGAAACAATCGGCAGTCTGGAAAGCGTAAGAACCGGCCTTATAAAAAGTGGCCGGGATATTGTAGATAGAATAGAGTTACAGCAGTTGTTTTTTGATAGGAAAAGCGACAAAAGACATTATTTCTTTCGAGTATACGGAGATATAAATCTTCCTTTTTGGCCATATTAATGGAGAGGCCAACACAGGAGTGCCGGCCACCGAATTTGCCTAGTGGTAGTAATACCGAGCAATATCTGTACGCGGCGAACTATGCGAACTACGGGATACTGAAGGAATCGGGAGCGGACGTACAAACGGTGCTGGCGCAAAGCCTTGCCGCGGTGCAGGACCGGTCGCGGCTCTCGCTTGCGGACCAGGGCTTTGAGGCGGATGGGTATATCGACCGGATGCTGGCGGATACCAACCTGTCGGGGCTGATGGACTATGCGGGGAACCTGAACGGGCGCATAGGGGGAAGCGCGGGGGTGGTACAGCGTGGCATCAGGCGGAACGGGGACAGCAGCACCCTGCTGGGGGCGCAGAAGGGTTTCGGCGAAATGGTTGAATATATGGTCGTGCCGAATCTGGTGACAAAGTTTAACGAGTTGGGTTTTGAATTTGAAAAAACCCACCGTGATACGGTAATCAAAGATCCAAAACACGATATTTTCACCGAGGTTGACGTTTTTCTGGAAAACGGCAACAAGGTGATGATCGTTGAAACAAAGACCAAGCCCAGTATTGACGATATTAACGACCATATCGAGCGCATGGAAAAACTACGCAGATATGCGGATTTACATAACGATAAACGGAAATATTTGGGCGCTATTGCGGGGATGGTTTTTGGCGATAGTGAGAAAACCTATGCCTTAAAAAAGGGCTTTTATGTGATTGAGCCGTCAGGGGACACATTCAATATCACGGAGCCAACAGGTAAGTATTATCCGCATGAATGGTAATTGTAACCGCCGCTTTAAATCACCGTTCCCGGATACAGTATGGCGTTCTTCGGAATGACGATGATGCCGTCCACGATGTAGTAGTGGCCGTAGTTGCCGTCAATGCGGTTCAGGTCGTCCACGCCGATGCGGCAGCCGTCGCCGATGCAGGCGTTTTTGTCGATGATGGCGCCCTTGACGATGACCCCCTTGCCGATACCCACGTTGGGAATCCGGGCTTCGGCGTTGGCCTGTTTTTGGATTTCCGTTTCGTAAAAGTCCGCGCCCATGTGGACCACGCCGTTCAGGCTTGACCCGGATTCAATAATGGACCGTACCCCGACGATCGAGTTGGTAATCGCCGCATTGGTGATGATACAGCCTTCGGCGGCAATGGACTGGTTCATGTTGCTGAAATTCATCTTTGAAGGGGGCAGGTTCCGCATGTGGGTGTAGATGGGGTTATCCTCATCATAAAAATCGAACCGGGGCTTGAGGGAGGTGAGTTCCAGGTTTGCCTCGTAAAAATTCCGGATGGTTCCGATGTCTTCCCAATAACCGTTAAAGATATAGCCGTTCACCTTGAGCTTGTTGATGGCCGCGGGAATGATCTCCTTGCCGAAGTCGGTAAGTTCATTGGCAAGGCAGTCTTCCATAACCTGGGAGTTAAATACATAGATGCCCATGGAGGCCAGGTAGCCGTCTTCCTTGGGGTTCTTGTCGGTCCGCAGTTCTGTGGGAATTTTGTAATTGCCGATATCCTTGGTGGGGCCCGGTTTTTCCATGAACTCGGTGATCCGGTTGGACTTGTCCACCTTGAGGATGCCCAGCTGGCTGGCGTCTTCCCGTTTTACCGTGGTGGCGGCGATGGTGATGGCCGCCCCGGATTCCTTGTGCTTTCGCAGCAGGTCCTTCAAATCCATGCGGTAGAGCTGGTCCCCGGAAAGGATCAGGTAGTATGAGGGGTTCTGGGTTCTGAAATGCTGGAAATTTTTGCGCACCGCGTCGGCGGTACCTTCGTACCAGCCTGAATGTTCAAAGGACTGCTCCGCCGCCAAAATCTCAACAAAGCCGCTGGTAAAATGGTCAAACACATAGGCCTGGGCCAGGTGCAGGTGGAGGGAAGCCGAATTGAATTGGGTCAGGATATATATCTGCCTTAAGCCGGCGTTGATGCAGTTTGAGATGGGGATGTCCACCAGCCGGAATTTACCCCCAAAGGGTACCGCAGGCTTTGCCCGGGCCTGGGTCAATGGAAATAACCGGGTTCCTTTTCCGCCGCCTAGCACAATGGATAATACATCGGACATATAACGCCCCCTTTCCCTTCCCCTTTATGATTTTTGGATAAAATACAACAAGCCTTTATTCAGTATAAAGGGGAATTTAACCTGTGTCGATAGGATAATTTCAAAATCAATAAAAATCTCCAAAATTCCGGGTTGAAAAGCGGCTTTTGTCCATGTAACATGGGCGTGCGGCATCTTTACCTTTGTTCTTTCTTGATTGTAGAATGAAATGATGAAAGATCAGCCGAACAGTGCGCTCATGTCCCTGGAATCGATCCTGAAAAGCCCCGAATTTGCCCCCCATATCGCCTGTGAACGGGTTCTGGAGGCCACCGGGGGGCGCTATGCGCCCTTTCCCCGGGACCTGGATGAGCGGATCGCCGCCGCCTTAAGGCGCCGGGGCATAGAGCAGATATACACCCACCAGGCTGAAGTGTGGGAACGATGCCGGCAGGGTAAAAACGTGGTGGTGGTGACCCCCACCGCCTCGGGGAAGACCCTCTGCTATAACCTACCCTGCCTCCAGGCCCTGCTGGAGGACGAGAAGGCCCGCTGCCTCTACCTGTTCCCCACCAAAGCCCTGTCCCAGGACCAGCAGTCTGAGTTAAACGAATTGGTGGGTGGAGTTGTGTCAACAACCAGCCGTGGAGTTGCCGCAGGCAACTCCTTAGTTGAAACTTTTATGGGCTTGCCCATAAAAGTTTCAACCTATGACGGGGATACCCCGGAGAGCCTGCGGGTGGCGGCCCGGGATACCGGGCGGATCATCATCTCCAACCCCGACATGCTCCACGCGGGGATACTGCCCAACCACCCCAAGTGGATAAAGTTTTTTTCCAGCCTGAAGTACATCGTCATCGACGAGGCCCATGCCTACCGGGGGGTCCTGGGGAGCCATGTGGCGGATGTGATCCGCCGGCTGCGGCGTATCGCCGCCTTTTACGGGGCCCGGCCCCGGTTCATCCTCTGTTCTGCCACCATCGCCAACCCAAGGGAGCTTTCCGAGGCCCTGACCGGTGAGGAAGTGGCCCTGGTGGACAACAACGGGGCCCCCCGGGGGGAGAAGCGGATCATCCTCTACAACCCGCCCCTGGTGGACGCAGTGCAGGGCATCCGCCGCAGTGTGGTTACCGAAAGCCGCCGCTGGATGCTGGCCTTCCTCAAGGCGGGGATCAAGACCATCCTCTTTGCCCATTCCCGGGTAAAGACCGAAGTTGCCGCCGCCTACGTCAACGAGGACCTGGCCAACCTCTACACCGACAATTCCCGGATCAAGGTTGAGGCCTACCGGGGCGGGCTCCTCCCCAACGAGCGGCGGGAAATTGAAAAGGGCCTGCGGGAGGGGAGCATACAGGGGGTGGTGTCCACCAACGCCCTGGAGCTGGGCATAGACATCGGCGGCCTGGACGCATCGGTGGTGGCGGGCTTTCCCGGCTCCTTCAATAGCTTCTGGCAGCAGTCCGGCCGGGCGGGCCGGCGGGGGGGCGTCTCGGTTTCGGTCTTTGTGGCCTCCGCCTCGCCGCTGGACCAGTTCATCATGAACGACCCGGACTGGTTCTTCCGCAAGAGCGCCGAAGAGGCCTGGCTGGACCCGGACAACCCCTATATTTTAACCGACCACATCAAATGCGCCGCCTTTGAACTGCCCTTTACCAATGAAGAATTGGGCGTTGGGAGTGGGGCTACTGTAGGGCCCTTTGGTACGGGTGCGCAGGATGTGCTTGAATACCTGGAAGAAGAGGGCATTGTCCGCCACACATCGGTTAAAGCTGGAGTTGGCGCAGCCAACTCCGACGCCCCGCTTGCGGGGCGATGGCATTGGGCGGACCGGTCCTTCCCGGCGGAGGGGATCAGCCTCCGATCCGCCACGGCGGACAATGTGGTGATCATTGATGTGACCAGAGGCCGCAATGCGGTGATCGGCGAGATGGACCGGCCCAGCGCCAAGGAGCTTATCTTCGTCAACGCCGTCTACATCCACCGGGGTAGGCAATACCTGGTGGAATCCCTGGACATTGCCAACCGCAAATGCCTGGTCCGGGAAGCTGAGGTAAACTACTACACAGATGGTCTGGTAAAAACCGACATCAAGGTGCTGTCGGAGGATGAATTTTTTGTCTGCGGTGACAGTGATACTGCGGCGCAGGATGCAGATACACCGGCTGCAATTCCGGTGGCGGCAAATGGTGTTGTGGGGGATGTACTCGTTCGGTCCCAGGTTTCAAAATTCAAGAAGATCCGTTTCCATACCCAGGAAAACATCGGCTACGGGGACATTGATCTGCCGGAGGAGGAGATGCAAACCCGCGCCCTTGCCCTGCTCTTTGGAGAGGATACCGCCGGGGGTAAGGTCCTTGCGGGGATGGACGAGGAAGAAATCGGTTCGGTCCTTGCCGGGGCGGGCACCCTGATCAAACTTATCGCCCCGATCTTCCTCCTCTGCGACCCCCGTGATCTGGGGCTTGCGGAGCGGGTTCGGGACCCCCACTTTGGAATTCCCGCCCTCTACATCTACGACAAATACCCCGGCGGCACCGGCCTGTCCGAAGCCCTTGCCCGGCGCACCGTAGAACTTTTCCGTTCAATCTCGGCGGCGGTGGAACGCTGCCCCTGTAAATCGGGCTGCCCCTCCTGCGTGGGGCCCGGGGGGAACAAACAGGGGGCGGTGGAGTTTCTGCAAGCCCTTACCCTCACATACGGGCGTGGGGGCAAGGGTTAGCTGCTATAGGGAAGCACGAGTTTATAGTGTAGAATTAACCTATGGGACAAAACCTGCGCGCCCGTTTGCAGCGCATCCGGGAAGCCGGAAAACAAATAGCGGCAGAGCCTCCGGAGGGGACTGCGCCGGAAGTTCTCCCCGTCCCTGATGTATCCCAACCGTGGGTTGCGCCAAAGGCGCGGGGGGAAGGGATTGTGGGGCAAAATCCCCCATCTCTCACTGTTGATTCCCCATTATTCCATTCCTCCTTTGTCGAATCCGGTTTTCAAACCCTCAAGCGCACCGTATTGCTGGATATCCCCCTGGCGCTTCCCCCCGCATTACCCGCAGCTCTGCCCATCCTGATCCCCGATTTACGCCGGTACCGGCGGGAACGAGACATCGGGCCAGTGGAGCAAGCCGGGTATGCGGAGCATACCGTGAATCCCCGGGACCTGCTCTTTTTCGATCTTGAAACCACGGGGCTTTCCGGGGGCGCGGGGACCGTGGCCTTCCTCGCCGCCTTTGGCCGCTTTGTTCCGCCATCCGGCGAGGCGATGTCATCCGTGGGCAAAATTCCCTGGAAGCTGCAAATTACCCAGTACCTGTTGCTGGATTACCCGGGGGAGGGGGATTTTCTGGAGGCGGCGCTTGGGGAATTTTCTCCCGATCCCGGCTGCCGGCCCCAGGGGGCGGACCTTTCGGCTTCCCAGGGGTTTCCCCTTATCGTCAGCTACAACGGCAAGAGCTTTGATTCACAGATTCTGAAAACCCGGTGCCTGATGAACGGTATGAAGCCCCCGGTTTATGCCCATGCGGACCTGCTCCACCCGGCGCGGCGTTTGTGGAAACGGGTCCTTTCCGATTGTTCCCAGGCTACTATCGAAACTGAGATTTTGGGGCTTGACCGTACCGGTGATGTGAGCGGGGCCATGGCGCCGGAGATATGGTTTGATTTTTTAAAGAACGGCGATGTTGCGCCGCTCCTGGGTATCTGCGATCATAATCTTAAAGACATTCAGGGGCTTGCGGCAATTTTCAGCAGCCTCTCACAGATTGCCGCGGACCCGCTCTCCGCCATGGACACCTTTCGTGTCGACTGTGAACAGCTGGCCCTGCGCTGGCGGGATGCCGTAAGGCGGGAGCCCTGCTTTGGGGAGGATGAAGCGCAGAGGGAAGCGCGGCGGCTTGGGGAGCGTTTGCTTGAACTTGCGGCGGAGCGGGGCGGGTCCCGGGCAGCCTATGTGTTGGCTCTGGACTTGATCCGCAGGGGCAGGGTCGGTGAAGGCCGGGAAAAAATTCAGGCCCTTGCTGCGGGGGATCCTCCCGGTGAAGTAAAGGGCCTTGCCTGGCGGCAGCTTGCCATCGACGCGGAATGGCGGCTTCGGGACACCGGCGCAGCCCTGAGCTATGTTGAAAAGGCCCTGGCCCTGGAAAATAACCGGGAAAGTTTACAGAAAGAATTGGAAGTCCGCCGGGAAAGGCTTTTATTAAAGGGAAATGAAAAATGAGGAATTTGACATGAAGGGTGATGTGGTAATTCGGATAATGACCATTAAAGATTACGGGCAGGTGTATCAACTCTGGACGGGGACCGCCGGGATGGGTATGCGGACCCTGGACGATTCGGAAGAGGGTATCAAAAAATTTCTTGAACGGAATCCAAACACCTGCTTTGTTGCCGAAGTACAGGGAAAGCCGGTGGGGGTCATTTTAAGCGGTCACGACGGCAGGCGGGCTTATATCTACCATACCGCGGTAAAAGAAAAATACCGGGGACAGGGCATCGGCAAAGCCCTGTTGGAAGCCGTGGAAGGGGCTATGAAAAAAGAGGGGATAAACAAAATCGCCCTGGTAGCCTTTAAGGCCAACGAGAAGGGAAACCGCTTTTGGGAAAAACAGGGTTACTGTGATCGCATCGATCTGGTGTACCGCAACAAAAGTATTAATGCGGCTACATATTAATCCGTATGCCCAGGGTGAGGATGAACTCGGTTGTTTTGGGGTACACCGGGGTGTCGATATACTTGTAGTCAAAGGCCTGGCCGGAATTCGGTTTGCCGTCTATGTCGGTGTAGAAGCTGTAGACAATACCGGTTTTGGCAAATACCCTGAGGGGTACGCGGGATTTAGTAATGGTGTGTTCGCCGCCAATCATAAAGATATGCTGCCAATTGTAGGCCCCATCCCTCAGGAAAAATTTTCGCAGGACCAAATTCTCATTCCGGTCATTGGGGTCCAGTTCTGATGAATAGGAACTGCCGTCCACCGAATGGGGGCCGTGGGCCGCGCCGTGGACGATCATCTGGTACTGAAAAAAGGACGTGGTGTTCAGGGCGGGCATGGTGTCAAAGCGGATCAGGAGTTCATCCGAATTGGGGGGCAGGTAATAGCCCAAACCTACGCCGGCATTCATATAGGCTGTTTCCATGGGCATGGGCTTGCCGTCATAGGTATTGTTGTTCCAGGGAACATAGTTCCGGTTGTGGGTATAGGTATAGGGTTCAATCTTGGTGTAGATAAGGGAAATCGAAGAGAAGGGAAGCCCGGGGATCACCGCCTTTGCACCGGCCTGGGTGGCGTACATCTTCCGGTCCATTTCAAAAAACTTGGAAAGCTGTTTGATGTCGGGGTCAATCTCGTCGAGGAAGGCCGAGAACCAGATTTTGCCCAGTCCGGGACGCTGTCCCTTTATGTTGAAGAAGAACCCCATATTGTCCAAATCGCCCAGGGCGTCCTGGTAGAGGAAGTTGTTTTTTACCGGAAAGGGGTAGCCCAGCTGAAAGCGGTTGGGCCAGACCGCGGTGGAGCCAAAGTCCAGATGAAAACGGTTTTTGTAATTCAATTCCACCACTTCTATGGAAAAGTTGTTTTGCTCGTTCCAGGCGGATAACTTCATGTCCTTGTCGTAGTTATATTCCAGGGAGCCCGTAAGGGCCGAGAAACTAAACCAGGAAGCGGGTTTAAAGGTTGCCTCAAGGGCCATAAAGGGCTGGGCGGTACTGTTGAATACCAGGCTGTGGCCGTGATCCATGCCCCCCCATTCCCGCCTCAGACGGCCGAAGCGCCAGGTAATGATTTCATCGAAGAAGGCGCCGTCCATTTCCCCCAGGAGCATGGGGGCGATGGCAAAATGCTGGGGCCAGGGGTTAAGGCCGGTGGCGGAAATTTCACCGGGTTCTACCACAAAGCCGTCCCAGGTTTTCCGGTAGGTATAGGGGAAGAAGGCCAGGGGCTCACTGTAGGTGGTTATATACTCGTTGATATAACCCTTTTCGTAATTGCCGTTTTTATCCCTTTCAAAACCTTCGTAGTAGTTCAGGTAATCGTTCCCCAGTATATCCCGGGAAGCCCTTGTCAGAAAGCCCAAAAAATTGAAGCGGTAGGAAAAGTGTTCCCCCACGTCCCCGTTGGTGTAGAGGGTGAACAGGTTATCGGCCCCCCAGACGGGGTCTTTGCCCTCGGCAAAAACGCCGCCGGAGAAGGACACCTGGATGCCTGCGCCGACCTCTCCGGTAATGGGAATTTTCATCCGGGGGGTTTCCTTTGCAAAACTGTAGGTTCCCCGCTGCCAGTTCAGCCCCGGATCATCCCGGCGGAAAGCCCGGGCAGACCGCTGCAGGATATCCCGTTCCTTTTCAGTTAAGACCCCGCCGGTATCGGTATTGAAAATGGTGTCTATGGCTTCCAGGATCTGCTTTTTGGTATAGGGTTTGGCGCCCGGAAGGGGGGAGAGCAGCCCCTTCATCTGGGCCATTTCAAGCACATAGTATATTTCACTGTGTACAGGCACAGATACGTTGGATTGGGCAGTTAAGGAAAAACCAAACACACAGAACATAAGAACGGTAAGAAAGCAACATTTTCTACTCACAAATACACTCCCGTACAGGTACATAATTGACTCTCAAAAAGTTATGTGTTATAGCATAAGTTATCTATGCGGGAAATGCAATATTGTGAGACACCCCATCAATCCCCTTTGCGCCGGGTACTGCTTTGTCTTTTTTTGGCACTGGGCTTTCAGGGGGGTGTTTTTTCGCTCCCCGCTCAAAAGCTGATCTACCCCGGCGAATGGGCCTACGATGCCCTTACCGCCCTGTCCCTGGAACAGCGGGTCCTCTTCTTTTCCGGTTCCATGTTAACGGTAGGCCAGTTTCGATCCATGCTTACCGAGATTGATCCGGAGACCCTTTCCCCTGCGGGAAAGCTCCTCTATGGGGAACTGGAGGAATACCTTGGGGGAAGGGGCTTTTTGTCTATTGAGTCGGGGGCCCTCGGGATCGACGTGGACCCCTCCCTGAACGCCGAATTCTATGCCCGGTCGAACAAGAACCTGAACTATATTTATGACAACAACAAGCGGCGGCCTTTTCTGGCTGTTCCCTTCGGCCTGTCCTTTTCTCCATACCTGGCTGCGGAAATGGATGTCGCCCTGGAGCAGAAATGGGATGCGGCCTTCTTCAAGGACAACTATACCAATTTCCCCGCCGGGGATGCCTTTAACTTCAATATGCCCAAACGGGCCTACCTGAGCGTGGGCCTGCCCTTTAAGGAAACCGCGGGGCTCCAGTTCAGGATCGGCATTGGGGAGAATTTTTTCGGCAGGACCCAAACGGGGAGCATCATCCTCTCGGATTATATGAAGGACGCCACCTACGGCAGTGTGTCCATTTATTCGCCGGCGGTAAAGTATTCCGGCAATATCATGCAGCTTGAGGTGAATAAATATTTTTATTTTCACCAGCTGGAGATGCGCTTTTTCAAAAGGGTATCCCTTTCCGCCGTTGAAGGGCTGATGGTAAACGCCCCCATGGAGCTGCGCTTCCTGAACCCCGTGATGATCTACCACAGTTTCAGCGCCTACTCCGAATACGGCGACTATAACGGGCCTGCTTCCGGATTTGAATCCGAGGATTCCCGGGTTGCCTCGTTTTTCGGGCTGAAACTGGAATTGCAGCTTTTAAAGCATCTGCGGCTTTACGGGCTCTGGGCCTTGAACGAGCTGCGGACCACTGCGGAAAGCGGGGAGGACCTGGATGCCCTTAAGCCCGATTCCATGGCCATCCAGGGGGGAGGGGAGGCCTTTATCCCTTCCGCCAGGGGCTATTGGTCTTTCGGCCTTGAAGGGGTGTACACCTACCCCTATGTCTATGTGCTGCGGAGCAGTACCTGGTCCTTCTATAAGCCCAAAACAGGCAAATCGGGGGATACCCGGTTCTGGACGGGGACCCCCCTGGGGCCGGATACTGCGGCGGCTACCCTTTGGGCGGGCTTCCATACCTCAAAGTGGTCCCTGTCGGGGTCCTTCCTCTTTGCGGCCCAGGGGGAACGCTCGGGGCTGGATATATTTGACGGCGATGCATACCATCCCTGGAAGACCTATAAAAAAGACCCCGGGAACAATTATGCCGCCGCCCTTGAGGAAACCCGCCTGATCGCCCCCACGGGCACCCCCGCCTTTACCTATCAGATCAGCTTTTCCGCAGCATGGTCTATTTATAAATGGCTGGCCTTTTCATTCGATCCGGGGTATAAGATTATCAACAACTACCATCACGAAAAGGGCCGTACCGAACACGGGTTTGAAGCGGCGTTTGGTGTTAAGCTGATACCGCCTCAGTTGAATTTGAAATTCAATTAAAAGAGTTGTTCAATAACTTCAGTTATTGAACAAATCCGCTGAAAAATACAAAATGCTTTGCATTTTGCGAGACTTGTTCGAGAACCAACCGGGTTCTCGAACAAGTCCAAAGGATGCCCCATGAAAAGCGTCTTGACCCGGTTCCTCTGCTGTTTCTGCGCCCTGGTGTTTTGCGGCGCAACGGCTTTTGCCCTGCCGGCCCAGAAAATACTGTACCCCGGTGATTCCGCCTACGACGATCTGACCGCCCTGTCCCTGGAACAGCGGCTGGTTTTTCTTTCCGGTTCCCCCTTAACCGTTGCCCAGGCGGAACTGATGTTCGCGCGGATAAATGATGAGGAACTTTCACCGGCCGGAAAAGTTATCTACCGGCGCCTGCATGACTACCTTGCCAAGCCTGCGACACTATCGGGCAAATCCGGCATTTTGGGATTCGATTTTAACCCCGCCCTTCAGCCTGAATTCTACGTTAAAACAGAGCCCGACCTGAATTGGATCTACGACCACAACCAGCGGCAGCCCCTGCTGCTGCTGCCGGTGGCCTTTTCCCTTTCATCCTACGTTACCCTTGCGGCGGATATTTACCTTGGGGAAAACCGCATGATTTCCAATGCCCATGACAATTACTTCAATTCCCTCTTCGACAAATCCCTGGAGGGCGTGCAGGGGATCGATATCAATGCCCCCAAGCGGGCCTATATGAGCGCGGGCTTCCCCTTTGGGAAGGGCTACGGGGTGAATTTTAAAATCGGCATCGGCGATGACACCCGGGGCAGAACCAGGACCGGTAGCATTATTTTTTCGGATAACATGCGGGGCCTGAATTACGCGAACCTTACGTTATACGGGCCCCGGATTTCCTATGAGGCGGATGTGATGGAGCTTGAGGTGACAAAGTACCTGTATATGCATCAGCTCCAGCTGGGTATTCTGGACCGGCTTCATTTTTCCCTCATCGAGGGGGTCATGGTAAACGCCCCCTTTGAAATCCGCTACCTTAACCCCATGATGATCTTCCACAGTTTTACTTCCTGGGCGACCTACGCCGAGTACAACAAACAAAATAAGGACCCTTCGGATCCGGTAAATTTTGATGACGGCAATTCCCGCACCGGTTCGCTTTTGGGGATTGCCCTTGATTACCGTCCCTTTCGGTACGGCCGCTTTTACGGGCTCTTTGCCATGAACCAGCTTGAGCTTCCCGGGGAGCGTACCCCTGAATCCATTGTGCCCGACAGCCTTGCCTTTCAGTGGGGCTATGAATCCTGGATACCCCTTTCCCTGGGGAACCGCACCGGTCATGTGAGCTTCGGCCTTGAAGGGGTATACATCAACCCCTACATGTATATCCTTGGCCATAAGGGCTGGTCCTTTTTTCGGGAATCCTACGAGATGGATAACCCCGCCATTCGGGAATGGGTGGGATCTTCCTTTGGCCCCGATTCGGCGGCTGGTACTTTTTGGGTAGGGTATCAGGATGCGCAGCAATGGTCCGCCTCGCTGGGCTTTCTCTTTCTGGCCCAGGGTGAAAACGCCGATGTGGGTATTTTTGACAAACCGGCTGTCCTGCTGGAAAGGGCAACAAACACCTGGTCCCCCGGATACGTTCCCCATAGCCCTGCGGCAGCTACCGCCTCTACTCCCACGGGAACGCCGAGCTATTCCTACGTGATCACCTTGCAGGGAAAATGGTCTCCCCTTTCCTGGCTTAACCTGTCAATGCGGCCGGGCTATAAAATCGTTGCCAATCATAATCATATCACCGACAATGTAAAGCATGGCTTCGAGCTCACCTTTTCGGCAAGGCTGGCGCCGGATCTCCGGCGCCTGAGCTTTAAGCGGAAAAACTAAAGCAAACTCACCGGATCAACATCCACCTCAAGATAAACCCCGCTGTCCTTGCCCTTCTCGTAACGTTCCAGGAGGCTACGGGCCGCCCCGTGCAGGGGCCCCATGGAGGCGCCGCGAAGGATGAGCTGACGCCGGTGGTTCCCCGCGATGATGCCGATGGGGCATTCGGCGGGGCCCAGGGCGTCGCTGCCGGGGGGGATGAGGTCTCTGGCCAGATGGGCAAGGCGGTTTATGGCCCTGTCCGCTTTGACCGCGTCCCGGGCGCGGACCGTAAAGCGGATAAGCCGGGACCAGGGGGGGAAGCGGAGGAGCTTCCGCTGTTCCAGTTCGGCGCTAAAAAAGCCCTCCACATCCAGGGCGCAGGAACGGGTGATCACCGGGTCGGAGGAGCGGAAGGTCTGGACAATCACCTTGCCGTCGGGGAAGTAGCGGCCCGCGCGGCCCGCCACCTGGACGATCAGGGAAAAGGTCCGTTCCGCCGCACGGAAATCGGGCAGGTGGAGACCGGTGTCCGCCAGGATCACCCCCACCAGGCGCACACCGGGAAAGTTAAGCCCCTTGGCCACCATCTGGGTCCCCAGGAGTATGTCCACCATGCCGGAGCGGAACATCCCCAGGGTCTCCTCAAGGCTCCCCTTTTTACTGGTAGAATCCGCATCGGCCCGGCGCACCCGCAGTTCCGGAAAGGTGCGGCGTACTTCCTCCTCGATCATCTCGGTGCCGAAGCCGGTAAAGCCCGCTTCCAGGGAGCCGCATTGGGGGCAGGCCCCGGGGGGGACCTCGGAATAGCCGCAGTAGTGGCAGACGGCCCGGCCCCTGCTTTTGTGGTAGGTCAGGGACACGGAACAGTGCTTACAGCTGAGCTCGAAGCCGCAGGAGGGGCAGTGGTAAAAATAGGCAAAGCCCCGGCGGTTCAGGAAGAGGATGGTCTGCCTGCCCATTTGGGCGGTCTTGCGGATCTCCTCTTTCAGTTCCGCCGTAAGGCAGCCTTCGGTATGTTCCAGGCTTACCGCTCTTATCTCCGGCGGCTTGCCCCCGGAAAGCCTGCGGGAAAGGTCCAGCCGTTTGATCGTGCCTTCGCCCATTAATTTCCATGCCTCCGCCGAGGGGGTGGCGGAACCCATCACCAGCAGGGCGCCCTCGGAGGAACAGCGGTGCATGGCGCATTGCCGGGCGTGGTAGCGGGGGGTGTTCCCCGACTTGTAGGAACCATCGTGTTCTTCATCAATGATGATGAGCCCCAAGTTCTGTACCGGCGCAAAGATCGCGCTCCGGGGGCCCACCACGATCCGCACCTCCCCGCTTTTGATCCGCATCCACTCGGTAAGCCGGTTCGCCCCGCTCATCCCCGAATGCAATGTCGCCGCCGCCTGACCGAAGCGCTTGCCGATGGCCTCCGCAGTCTGGTGGGTCAGAGAAATTTCCGGCACCAGGTAGATCACCGACTTTCCCGCCCTTATCATATATTCCGCTGCCCGCAGAAAAACCTCGGTCTTGCCGGAACCGGTGATCCCGTAGAGATAGAACATGGGGGGCAGTGAGGCGGAATTTTCCTTTGTGTTCCTTTGTGTTCCTTCCGGAGTGATGATGGCGTCCAGGGCCCGCTGCTGTTCATCGGAGAGCGCCAGAGGGGCGGCGGTGATTTCGTTTTCATCATCCGGAAGGGAAGGGTAGGAACCGGGCCGCCTGCCCGAGGGGATCATGGCGGACAGGGCCTGGCCCAGGCTGCAAAGGTAGTAGGCGGCTATCCATTCCGCAAGGGCGATATCCCGTTTTTCAAAGAGGGGCTCGGAGTCCACCACCCGGCGCACCGTCTTGACAGCGGCCTCATCCACACCGGGGGGCAGGCTGTCCCGTTCGGCGACGATGTACCCCAGGACTTCCCGCCTGCCGAAGGGGGCCATGGCCCGCTTTCCCACTGCGGATTCCCCCTTTTCATCCCTGCGGTAGCTAAAGGTCGTTTTTGCGGGAATGTCAAAAACCAGGTCCAGGTACAAACCCACCTTAGGGCCTGTCCGTCACGGATTGTGCGTAGTCCCTGTCCAGTTCCATCAGTTTTGCCCGGAGGCTTTTAAGGTCCTCCCAGGCGGGGCGTTTCAAGGAAGCGTTCTGCAGCAGTTCATCAGGGTGATAGGTGGTGAGCACGGGAATGGCAAGGCCCGGAAAGCCGGGCACGGGGCCCAGGCAGAGGATCACCCGGGGATTAAGGCCGCTGATCTCTGCTGCTGTACCGCTCCGGCAGTTCTTCCCCCGAAAGAGGCCGATGGAGGCAAGCATCTTGTCCAGCAATTGCCCCGCCGCTCCGCTGGCCTCAAGGTCCTCGCCGATAAGCATCACCAGAGGCGAAACAGGAGCATCGGTAAAGGCGTATGGTTCCCTTTCACGGGTATAACCGCCGCGGAGGGTGTCGGCGGTAAGGTCAAGGAATGAGGCAAGCTGGGTTTTCTGTTCCGCGGTCATCATGTAATAATTGTCCTGGAAGAAGGGCGGGAATGCAAGGGGGGAGCAATGTTGCACGGAACAGCCGTTTCTTAGCCGGTGTGGGAAATAGAAAAAGAACCCTTTAAAGAAGGGGGTATACTGACTTGATTATTCTGATCAAAACTTAGGAAGTTTTATTCGAAGGGAGAGCAAGTAATATGCAGGGAACGATGAAGGGGGCTTTTTTGCCCGGTAATAGTACGGTTGTTTTTAAGGACGTGGACATACCGAAACCGGGCCACGGGCAGGTGCTGGTCAGGATGAAGGCGTCAACCATTTGCGGCAGCGATATCCGGGCCATTTACCGGGAACATGTGGGGAAGGGGCCTGAGGGTTACCAGGGGGTGATCGCCGGTCACGAGCCCTGCGGGCAGGTGGTGGAGGAAGGGCCGGGGATCAGGCGTTTCAAGAAAGGCTCCCGGGTCATCGTGTACCATATTTCAGGCTGCGGGGTCTGTCATGACTGCCGCATGGGTTACATGATCTCCTGTTCCAGTCCCCTGCGGGCGGCCTACGGCTGGCAGCGGGACGGGGGCATGGCGGAGTATGTCCTCTGCGATGAAAAGGATCTGGTGGCGCTCCCCGATGAACTCAGCTACACCGACGGGGCTCAGGTGGCCTGCGGTTTCGGCACGGTCTACGAAGCTATCAACAAAGTTGGGGTGAGCGGAACAGATGCGGTCCTGGTGGTAGGCCTGGGCCCCGTGGGGCTTGCGGCTTTAATGCTCTGCCGCGCCATGGGGGCGCAGAAACTCTACGGAATTGAGGGTAACCCTGTCCGGGTGGAGCTGGCAAAAAAGCTCAAGCTTGCCGACAAGGTCCTGTCCCCGGCGGACACCAATGCCGACGACATAAAGGAACTGACCGGCGGCCATGGGGTGGAAAGAGCCTTTGACTGTTCCGCCAACGACAAGGGCCGGGCTACCGCCATCCGGGCAACCCGCCAGTGGGGCAGGATTGCCTTTGTGGGGGAGGGGGGCACGGTGAGCTTCAACCCCAGCCCGGATATCATCCACTCCCAAAAGAGCATCCACGGCAGCTGGGTTACCAGTATCTGGCTTATGGAGAACCTCGTGGAACAGTTGGTCCGCTGGAATCTCCACCCCGAAGACCTGGTCACCCACCGCTTCCCCCTGGAAAAGGCCGATGAAGCCTACAAGCTTATGGCGGAGGGGAACTGCGGCAAGGTGGCGGTCTGTTTTGACGAGGAACTGAAATAAGTAAATGCCGTCCTGAAGGGTAGGGGAAATAATGGGGATCAAAATTCACTTTTGTACCTCCGTATATTCATCCCAGGCCGGGTCCAGGCAGTTCCCCGGTCTGAAGGGCCTGAAGTTCCAGGGGCTGTCCCCGGCTAAGGCCGCCAGGGCTTCCCGGTCGGCGGGGCTGAAAAAGCCCCCCGGCAGGACCAGGCTGCGGAACTCATGGGCAATGCCGGAAGCGCGGATAAGGGCGGCGCTTTTTTCCAGGCCAAGCGCCAGAGCGCTTGCCTCTGATTCAAAGGATGCAATCCCATGACCGCCGATATTATCCGCGCCCTTTGGTATTGACAGTAATTCTGCGTACCGTGACGGGGCAATCTTCAAATCCATGGCGATATAATCGGGCCGGGTATCTATGGGGTCTGTCCGGGACAGCAGTTCTTCCAGTACCGCCGGGAAGGTTCCGTTGGTGTCCAGCTTTACCGGCAAACCAAGCCTGCCCGGGTCTTTGATACGGCGGATCAGGGCCGGCAAATCCCGGTACAGGCAGGGCTCCCCGCCGCTCAAAACCACCCCCCCTAAAACCTTTCGCCGTTTTTCAATCTGTTCCAGCGCGTGTTCCAGGGGAATGGCGCCGGGCGCCGTTTTCCCGCCCAAAACCAGTTCCCGGTTCTGGCACCAGGGACAGCGGAGGTTGCAGCCGGGAAGAAAAATAACCGCCGCGATTTTACCGGGATAATCCACGAGGCTCGTTTTTCTGAGGGAGACCTGTATGTCCAACATAAGGTAACAAATAAGATTAACCGCAAAGTCAAAGAAGTCGAAAAAGGTAATAAGAAATCAGATTCTCTTTATTTTCTTCCTTCTTCGACTTTGCGGTAAATATTTTAACCCTAACTCGCAACCCTGTTTTTGAACGAGGCGATGGCCCCTGAATCCCAGGCGCGGTCGAGCTCGTTGCCTTCGGGGGAGAGGAGGATGGCGGTGGGGGTGGACAGCACGTTCCGTTTCCGGGCATCCGCAAGGCCCGCTTCGGTATCGGCGTTTACCATGTCCACCGGGATGTCAAGTTGGCCCGCGGCTTCCTTTGCGGAAGGGCAGGCGGGGCGTACAAAGAGGATCAGTCTGGCGCTTTCGGCATTCGCCGCCAGAGCCGTGTCCAAAGCGCTTTTGGCCTTTCCTGCGGCGCCGCGGAATCCTGTATCCCCCGGTAGTGTTTCTTTAACGACCGGCGCCTCTGTGGCCTGCGTCATTGCAGTGTGTTGTACCGCTGTCACAGCGCCGCCCCGTTCCTGCAAGCAGGCAAGGGAGGCGGCAGCGTCATAGAGCCGCCGCTCTCCGTATTCTTCCCGCTTCCCCCGGTTCCAGTTCCGGACCGAACGGTAATAACCGACGATACGGCTGTAAACTTCCGCAGGCGTCCCTTCCACGGATGAAAGGGCATCCCTCGCCGCGGCCAAATCTGTCTCAATGCTCTCAAGGGTTCTCATCTCATGCTCCTGTACTTTTTTAACCGGCTCTTGCCAGTAAATTTTCTTTTTCTTTTTCCAGGGAGGCGATCTGTTTTTTCAGGGCCGCTTCCTTTTCTTCTTTGCATTTGGGGCAGTGGAAATGTTCCCCCTTCAAATACCCGTGGACAGGACACACTGAGAAGGTGGGGGAGATGGTGTAGTAGGGCAGCCGGTAGTTGGCGGCGATGGTCTTTACCAGATCCCGGCAAACCCGCCAGTCATCAATGGCCTCTCCCAAAAAGGCGTGGAACACCGTACCCCCGGTGTAGGCGGTTTGCAGCGCCTCCTGCTGATCCATGGCGTCGAAGATATCTTCGGTTTCCATCACCGGCAGCTGGGTAGAATTGGTGTAGTAGGGTTCCCCGGTTTCGCCCCCCGCAGTAATGATGCTGGGGTAACGTTTCTTGTCGTGTTTGGCCAGCCGGTAACTGGTGGATTCCGCCGGGGTGGCCTCAAGGTTGAAAAGTTCCCCGGTTTCTTCCTGAAAATCCGCAAGGCGCTCCCGCATGAATTTTAGTACCGAGAGGGCAAAGGTCCGTCCCTGTTCGGTGGCGATGGTCACCTTTTTCCCCAGGAAATTTTTCAGGCACTCGTTCATCCCCACCAGGCCTATGGTGTTAAAATGGCTGTCAAAGTTTTTCAGGTACCGTTTGGTGTAGGGGAAGAGCCCCGAATCAAGCAGCCTTGCCACGGCCTTGCGTTTGATTACTAATATTTACAAAAGTATTAGCCCATGATATACTGGTATTATGACGATCAGACAAAATGACGGAAGGAAATTAAACCGAGATGCGCAGGCGCAAATAAGAATCACAGCGGTTCAACGGGTATT
>BNVE01000075.1 GCA_025997875.1 Spirochaetia bacterium | reverse complement strand
GTGTGGCGTGTATTTCGTAAACACCGGCGACCAGACCCGGGTCAAGGTGGAAGCGGCGGACATCGTGGAGAACCAGAACGCCCGCGTCATGGTGGTAACCCCCGCGCTGACAGCGGGAACCTGGCAGGTAGAAATAAGCACCCAATACGCCGGGAGCGGCACACTCCTCAAGGAACCCCGTACGGCTGCATTCGACCGGATACTGACCGTTGCGTAGAAGGTTTGATACGAGGCTATCAAAGTGTTTGATACGAGGCTATCAAGGTGTTTGATACGGTGCTGTCAAGGTGTTTGATACGGTGCGAGGAAGATATTCGCCATGGGATAGATACTCAAATAAAAGATACCTTGCTCTCAGGGTATGACGATACCTACGGCCTTGTCGGTTTTGACCGTATTGGACGGCCAATAGAGCGATCCCCCTCTGTGATGGTTTCTCGGTCAATGCCGAGTGGTACACCGCGTCCATGCACGTCAAGGGCGTGTTCGCCAACCCCACGGAACCCTTCGACCCCAGGAAGCACAGCCCTTGCAAATTCAGGGCTTTTTTCACTATAGTGATACACAATGAAACGCCGATTAATTACCTCCGCTCTCCCCTATGTGAATAATGTGCCCCACCTGGGGAATCTGATTCAGGTTCTGTCCGCCGACGCCTTTGCGCGGTTCTGCCGGCTCCGGGGCTACGATACCCTCTACGTGTGCGGCACCGATGAATACGGTACCGCCACGGAAAACCGCGCCGCCGAGGAAGGGGTCAGCCCCCAGGAACTCTGCGACCGGTACTACGCGATCCATGCGGAAATTTACCGCTGGTTCAATATCGGCTTTGACAAATTCGGCCGCACTTCCACCCCCATCCAGACCGAAATCACCCAGGATATCTTCAAAAAGCTGGATGAACGGGGCTTTATTGTGGAGCATACCATCGAACAGCTCCACTGCGATCACTGCGGCCGCTTCCTGGCGGACCGCTATATCCGGGGCACCTGCCCCCACTGCGGTTCCCCGGACGCCCGGGGGGATCAGTGCGAGGCCTGCGGAAAGCTCCTGGACCCCACGGAACTGAAGGAGCCCAGGTGCTCAGCCTGCGGTTCCACCCCGACCTTAAAATCAACGAAGCACCTCTACATCGACCTGCCCAAAATAAAGGACCGCCTGGAGGAGTGGATCAAGACCGCTTCGGAAAAGGGCTTTTGGGCGAACAACGCCATCCAGATGACCCAGGCCTGGATTCGGGACGGCCTGCGGGAACGGGCCATTACCCGGGACCTTAAGTGGGGCATTCCGGTGCCCAAGGAGGGCTTTGAAAACAAGGTCTTCTACGTGTGGTTCGACGCGCCCATCGGCTATATATCGATCACCGGGAACCTGGGGGCGGAGTTAACCAGGGAAAATTCCCCCAAGGGCTGGCATACCTTTGTGGACGAATGGTGGAAGAACCCCGATGAGGTGGAGCTTTTCCAGTTTATCGGCAAGGACAATATCCCCTTTCACACGGTCATTTTTCCGTCCAGCCTGCTGGGGAGCGGGGACAACTGGACCATGCTCCACCACATGTCCAGCACCGAATACCTGAACTACGAAAGCGGCAAATTTTCCAAATCCCGGGGCATCGGCGTCTTCGGCACCGATGTGATGGAAACCGGCATTGCGGCGGACCTCTGGCGGTTTTATATTTTCTACAACCGGCCGGAAAAGGCGGACGCCCTTTTTACCTGGAAGGATTTTCAGGAGAAGGTGAACGGCGAACTTATCGGCAACCTGGGGAACCTGGTAAACCGGACCCTCTCCTTTGTCACCCGCTACTACGACGGGAAAATTCCCCTGGAGCTTGGCCTGGGATTGGGCAGGGGGAATCGGCAGTTTTGGGAAACCATCCGGGATTACGAAAAGCGGATTGCCGAAAAACTGGAACGGGCGGAACTGCGGGACGCCTTCCGGACCATATTCGAGCTTTCCTCCTTTGCCAACAAGACCTTCCAGGACGGCGAACCCTGGCGGAAGCGCAAAGAGGACCCCGCCGCCGCGGAGGCCCTTATCCACGACCTCTGCCACGTGGTCCGGGATATCGCGGTGATGATAGAACCCTATATGCCCCACGCCGCCGAGCGGATCGCCGGCTTCTTCGGCCTCTCCTTTGCGCGGAAGGAAAATGCGGCTCTTAAAATCATCCAGGCGGGAAAGGACCTTACCTGGGAAGACATCGGAGAGGATCACGGTCTCCACCGGGTTATCAAAAGTGAAGTCCTCTTTACCAAGCTGGAAGACGATCTGGTCCGGGAACTGCGGGAACGGTATTCGGGCAGCCAGAAGGAACGGGAAGAAAAAACAGCGGCGCCGCAGACCAATACCGGGCCAAAGGCCCCTGTTCCGCAGGCCGCCCCTGCGCCCGAAGCGCCGGCGGCGGAAGTAAAAAAGACCCCCGAAGAAATCCTGCGGGATTTTCCCGGAACCCTGGATCTGCGGGTGGCAAAGATCGTCAAGATCGAACGGCACCCTAAGGCGGACAAGCTCTATATCGAAACCCTGGAGATAGCTAACACCGAAGGTGTTTTGGAAGAACGGGTTATTGTTTCCGGGCTGGCGCCCTTCTACAAAGAGGAGGAGCTTTTAAACAAGCATATCATCGTAGCCTATAACCTTAAGCCCGCAAAACTCCGGGGCGTGGAAAGCCGGGGTATGCTCCTTGCCGCCTCGGATCATAAGGGCCCCCTTAACGAGCAGGGCCTTGCAGCCGAGCGGGTGGAGGTCCTGGACGCCGGGGATGTCCCCACGGGAACCCGGGTGACCCTGGACGGCGCAGCGGTTCCCGAAACCGCCCCCGGCGAAATCGATATCGACGCCTTTTTCTCAATTCCCATTGAGGTGAAGGACAACATTGTCCGGGCGGGGGGCAAAGCCTTTACCCTGAACGGCGTCCCAATGCGTACCAAGGTCATCGGTAACGGTGAGGTTCATTAACAGCATTGAACCGGCGGAGCTGTCCCTCTGTGACGGTTCGCAATCCTTTTTGCAGTCCGGTTTCTGGGGCAGCTTTAAGGCCCGGTTCGGCTGGAACGCCCGTGCCTTTCTGGTCGATTGGGCGGGCGGGACCGCTGCGGAAGCCCGCGGGGTATCACCGGCTCCCTCCGCCGCCGCCGGCTTAACTGCGCCCCTGCTGCTGATCCGCCGCCGTCTTGGGCCGGGGGTCTCCTTCGCCTACGTCCCCTGGGGCCCGGAACTGCCCCCGGATTTTCCCCAAACCGGAACCCCCGCCGGGGCCTGCTTCCCTGCGGGAAGCTTGGGCCGATTTTCCCCTCCGGATGATGCCCGGAACGCCGCCCTGGCCGAACTTGCCCTTGGCCTGCGCCGCTTCCTTCCCCGGGATACCGCCTTTATCCGCTTTGATCCTCCCTGGTACACCGAGGGCTCATTGGACGCCGGGGCTCCCACCGCCGGCCCTCCCATCGGCAAACCCTTTACCCGTTCCGGCGCGGATGTGCAGCCTCCGGACACGGTGATCATCGATCTGTCACAATCCGAAGAGGCTATCCTTGCCGCCATGAAGCCCACCTGGCGCCGCAACATCCACTATGGCCCCAGAAAGGGGGTCACGGTCCGCCGGGTCGATGCGGAAGGGATCGATATCTTTTATACCCTTCTAAAAGAAACCGCCAAACGGGACGGCATCGCCATCCACGGCGTCGAATACTACCGCACCCTTTTTGCCCAGGCCCGGGAATACGCCGGGGCAGGGGAGGCCGGCGATGCAGGCGGCGGCGAAGCCCCAAAGGCCGCCCCGGAACTGCGGCTCTACCTGGCCGAGTACCGGCCCCCAGCCGCCGAAGGCCCGTCCGGTGAATCTACCGGGGGTCCGTCCGGTGAAACCGCCGGGGAAACCCTGGCGGCCATCGTGGTCCTGGTCCGGGGCAAAGAGGCGGTCTACCTCTACGGCGCATCCTCAAGCCGCAACCGCAACCTTATGGCTCCCCATGCCTTGCAGTGGCAGGCCATGAGGGACGCCAGGGCCGCAGGCTGCCTTAACTACGACCTTTTCGGCATACCCCCCAACGATGACCCCGCGCACCCCATGGCGGGGCTCTACCGCTTCAAGACGGGCTTTGGCGGCAGGATCATCCACCGCCCCGGCAGTTGGGACTATACCTACCGGCCCCTGGTCAAGGGGCTTTTTACGGCGGCGGAGGGCTTGAGGAAAAGCCTGCGGAGTATCAGGAAGCTGCGGCGGAAGAAAAGCAGGGAATAGAATTCTTTAAGAATGGACACCGCCAGACCGTCTATGTTAAAATGGGATTATTTGTCAAAAATGATAGGGAATTATCTAAGGGGAATTGGGTGGAAGCCGTACAGGCGAAATTGGCTGAAAATGATGAGGAAAAGCAATTATCCGATGTTGATCTTAAAAAAGAATGCTATGATTATGCCAGAAAGAACTTCCAAGGGAAGAAATTCACCAATAAAGAGACTGGACGAGGGATAATTGTGTCAAAAGATGGCTTGGGAGAGTGGAAAACCAAGACAAAATCACGAGATCAGATTCTTTCGGTAAAAATATTGGACAAATTACTGGAAAATGCTACATTTAGCCATGCTGAACCGGATAAACTAAACCGCAAGAACATTGCCGAGATATCGTATTTTGATTGTCGGTGTAATATAAATGGTCAAGATTACAATGCAGTTATAACCATCAGGGACGTAAAGAATTACGGCTTAAAGTATTACCACCATTACCTTGACGGTATAAAAATAGAGCTGTACTCAGGTATAACTCGCCCTGCCGATAAAATCGGATAATAGACGAACCTTTCTTGCACAGCCCTATGTGGTGGTATGCCACACTTAAAGCATTGTCCTAAAACCCAAAATTGTCAAGCTCTTTTATTTTTTGCATATATTTGATGATAAAGCCCATAGGCCGGGGTGTCCGGAATCCGGGGTCTTCTTTGGCTCTGGTAAACAAGCCCCCCCTCAGGCTATACTGAACAGTAATGAATCTTGAAGCCTTTATCCTTGGCTGCGGGGGCATGATGCCTCTGCCCAACCGGCACCTTACTTCCGTGCTTTTGCGGCGGGAGGGGGAGCTTTTTTTATTTGACTGCGGCGAGGGGACCCAGGTGTCCCTGCGGCGGCTCAATCTGCGGTGGAAAAAAATCTCCGTCATCTTTGTCAGCCACACCCATGCGGATCATGTCACGGGAATCCCCGGCCTGCTCATGCTCTCTTCCCAGGTGGACCGGGACGATCCCCTCTACATCATCGGCCCCCCCCGGATCGCCGAATATATCGAAACCAGCCGGCATGTGCTGGACATGTATATCAACTATGAAATCATCGTCCGGGAGATTACCGAGCCGGGCATTGTCTACGAGGGTGACGGCTTCCGGGTCCGGGCCTTTCCCCTGCGGCACACCAAGCCCTGCTACGGTTATGCCTTTGAGGAGGAGGGCCGTCCCGGCGAGTTCCACCCGGAAAAGGCTGAAAGCTTGGGGGTCCCCCGGGGGCCCCTGTGGTCACGGCTCCAGGACGGCGAAACCGTCCGGGCTTCCAACGGCGCCGAAGTGCGCCCCGAAGACGTTTTGGGAAATCCCCGTTCGGGCCGGAAGTTTTCCTTTGTCACCGACACCCTGGGCTTTCCGGAAATCGCCCCGGAAGTTGCGGGATCGGACCTTCTGGTCTGTGAGGGCATGTTTGAACGGGAACTGCTGGAAAGCGCCCGGGAAAAAAAGCACATGACCGCCGAGCAAGCCGCCCGCATTGCCCTTGCGGCCCGGGTCAAGAAGCTGGCCCTTATCCACTACAGCCCCCGGTACACCGAGTACGACCTTAAGCGGATTCTGAAAGAGGCCCAGGATGTTTTTCCTGCCGCGGTACTGTCCCGGGACCGGATGGTGTTCCCCATTGAGTACGAGGATTAGATTTTTTGTTACCAATGCGGGGATTTTTTTGTTAAATAATTAAGATGATAGAAGTTTATGGCTTAAGCAAGCATTACGGACAGGTCAAAGCGGTCAATGACGTTTCCTTTACCGTGGGAAAGGATCAGGTGCTGGGTTTTCTGGGGCCCAACGGGGCGGGGAAGACCACCGTTATGAAGGTCCTTACGGGCTATCATTTCCCCACCGGGGGGACCGCCCTGGTGGACGGGATTTCGGTGCAGGATTTTCCGGTGGAAGTAAAAAAACGCATCGGCTACCTGCCGGAAAGCGTCCCCCTCTACGGGGACCTTACGGTGGATGAGTACCTTTCCTTTATTGCCGCCGCCCGGCTTATCCCGGCGGATAAACGGAAGCGGGCCATAGACGCCTGCCTTGACTCCTGCGGGCTCCGCCCTTACCGGTCCCGGAAAATAGAAACCCTCTCCAAAGGCTACAAACAGCGGGCCGGCCTGGCCCAGGCCATCATCCACGATCCCCCCATTTTGATCCTGGATGAGCCCACCACCGGGCTGGACCCGAACCAGATCATCGAGATACGCTCCCTGATCAGGGAACTGGGGAAACGAAAAACAGTTATTCTTTCTACACATATTCTACAGGAAGTTGCGGCGGTCTGTTCCCAGGTGCTGATCATCAACGAAGGACGAATAGCTGCCCAGGGCAGGCCGGAAGAAATCGCCGGCGCCATGAGGGGGGGCGATACCTGGGAACTGGTCCTGAAAGGGGCCGCTGCTTCTTCCATTGGGGAAAAGCTCACCCGGCTGGGAAAGGGCCCGGCAAGCGTAACTGCGGAGGATTTAAACGACGGCATGGTAAGCTTAAGCTTCTTTGTCCCGGGCGCTGAAATCCCCGGCAGGGAAGAAGCCGGCGGTGAATACTTCGACGGCGAAGCGATCTTCGACTGGGCTGTGGCGGAAAAACTCAAGATACTCAAAATGAACCGGAAAACCCTCAGCCTGGAAGACATCTTTGTGCAGCTGACAAAGGAAGAAGGCGGCCCGGCCGATAGTGAAGGAGCCCCGGCATGAAAACAATCCCGGCCGGGAAGGATAAACCGGCCGCTCATGCGTCCGACGGCCTGCGTACCATCGGCGCCCTTGCGCGAAAGGAAATCTATTCCTACAGTATCTCCGGGGCGTTTTACGGAACAGCGGTGTTCTTTCTGCTCTTTGTGAATATCTGGCTTTTTTATTTTCAGCATTACTTTGCCATGGACGCCGCCACCCTGCGGCCTTACTTTGCCGCTTTCCCCCTGGCCTTCATCATTGTCATCCCGGTGATCACCATGAAGTCCTGGGCGGAGGAACGGAAGCTGGGGAGCCTTGAACTGCTCCTGACCATGCCCTTTTCCGAATGGGACCTGGTACTGGGGAAATTTATCGCGTCCTTTTCAGCTTTGGCGGCGATGCTGGCCCTGACCATTCCGCTGCCCCTCAGCATCATCCCCCTGGGGAATTTTGACGCCGGGGTGATTGCCGGGGAGTACCTGGGGGCGCTGCTTCTGGGCGCCTCCGCAATCAGCCTGGGGCTCCTCCTTTCCGGCTGTTCCCGGAGCCAGGGCGGGGCCTTTCTTGGTAGTGCAGTAACGCTGCTCGCAGTAATGCTGATAAACCGCCTGACCCTGAGCTTCAACCTTCCCCAGGCTCTGGCGGAGTGTATCAACTTTTTGTCCCTCTCCTTTCATTTTGAAAGTTTTTCCAAGGGGCTCATCGACAGCCGGGACCTGGCCTTCTTCATCATTACTACGGGACTGTTTTTGTTCCTCAATACCCGGGTCCTGCTTTTCAGGAAGTGGAGGTGACAGAACGGTGACGGAGTTTTCTGTAACGGAGCTGTTTCGATGACGAAACGACAGCTCAATACCCTTACATTTTTGACAATCGCAGCCCTGGTCCTGGGGCTTTTGGTCAGCCGCCGGCTCTGGTTCCGGCTGGACCTGACGGCGAATAAGGCCTACACCCTTTCTGCGATTTCCCGGAACCTGTACACCGAAATCCCCGAACGGGTGGGGATCACCTATTTTGTTTCGGACAAACTATCCGCCATGTCCCCCGCGCCGGGGATGATAGAGGACCTGCTGCGGGAATACGCCGCCTGCTCCCACGGAAAGATACGGCTTAGCCTGCGGGACCCCGCAAAGGCAAACATGGCGGAGGAAGTTGAAAATTTAGGTGTTCTGCCCCAGCAGATACAGACCGTGGATCAGGATCAGGCTACCTTCGCCACGGTGTATACGGGGATCGTCATTGAGTACCTGGACCGCATGGAGGTGCTGCCGGTGGTGTTTTCCCTGGACACCCTGGAATACGATCTTACCACCCGGATACGTGCCCTGGTAAGCGGGGAAGAAAGGCAGATTGGGGTCCTCCTGGGGGACAGCTACCGGCAGTGGAACAATGATTATAACTATTTGAATGCGGCCCTCCTCCAGGCGGGTTACCGGGTCCGGCTTCTTTCCCCGGGGGAAGAGATTCCCGCCGCCCTGCAATGCCTCTTTGTCATAGGCGGCGCTGAGGAACTGGATCAATGGGCCCTGTACCGGATAGACCGGTATATCCAGGGCGGCGGCAAGGCCCTCTTTGCCCTGGAAGGGGTCTTTGTGGATACCCTGGGAAGCCTGGAAGCCCGGGTCATGATCGATCAGGGGCTCCTCTCCATGGTGTCCTTTTACGGCGCCACCATACAGAGCGAACTGGTTCTGGATACTGCGGCCCTGCCCCTGCAGTACCAGGCCCAGACCAAAAGCGGGGCCCTGCAGTACCGGCAGGTGCGCTACCCCCACTGGGTAGGGGTATTGGGGGAAAACGGCAGCAAGGATCATCCGGTGACCGCCCGCTTTGCCGGGGCGGACCTTTTCTGGCCCGGCCACATCAGCCTGAATCCGGACGAGGGGGTGGAGGCGGAAATCCTCTTTACCAGTACCGGCGAAGCCTGGGTCCAGAAGGAAAATTTTGTCACCAATCCCGACATGGTTTACCTTATGGGACCGGGGGGCGCCGAAGCGCCGGGGACATCGGCCGGGGCAGTGGCGGCGGGGAAAAAGATCCTGGCTGTAAGCCTGGCGGGAAAGTTCCCCTCCTGGTTTAAAGGCGTACCCAAGCCGGTCCGGGAAGGTTCCGGTGAGGTTTTGCCCGATCTGCCCCCTGAGTCTGAGGCTTCCCGGATCATTGTGATCAGCGATACGGATATGGTAACGGACCTGCTGCAGTACACCGGGGGCCGGCATAACCTGGATTTGATTCTTCAGGCCCTGGAGTGGCTGGGAAATGACGAAGGCATTGCGGGTATCCGCAGCCGTCAGGGTCAGATCGGGCGGCTCGACAGGATAAGCAATACCCAGAGCCGCATCCAGGTGATGGGCTTTGCCCAGTTCATCAACGTGATCCTTATCCCCCTGGGGGTGATTGGCGCGGGGCTCCTCTTTACCTGGAAACGCAGGGCCGGGGCAAACGCCGCCGACGGCAAGGAGCGCCCCAATGGTGTATAAACAGAAACGCTGTCTCCTTTCCGCTGTTGTGGGCCTTCTGGCCCTTGTCTACGCCCTCAGCTTTGTCTTCGATCCCCAACAGGTGGATAAGCGCAGCGACGCCTTTACCTGGCTGGACCCCAGGTTCCTGGATCAGATCGACGCCGTGGAAATATACGGCCCTGCGGCGGATACCAGGCTGGTCAGAAGGAACAATGCCTGGTTTGTCTCTGCGGATGGCGCGGAATACCCCGCGCGGCAGTTCCGTGTGGAGGACTTCCTGGGGGCGCTGACCCGCCGGGGCGTCTGGCCGGTACAGGCGCGGTCCGCTTCCGCCCATGAACGGCTGGGCCTTGCAGAGGCCGCCGCTTCCCGCATCGTTGTCCGGGGTGGGGCGGGGCTTCCCCTGCTGGACCTCCTGGCGGGAAACGGGAACCTGAGCGGAAGGGGTATCTATCTGCGGAAGGCCGGGCAGAACGAGGCCCGTTCCGGGGAAGACCGGCTTTCGGGCTATATATCGGGCCCCCGGTCTTCCTGGTATAACCTGCGGCTTTTCCCCGACAGCGAAACCGGCGTGAATGCCACCGCTAGTATTACTGTGGATAGTGTCCAGCGTTTAACGGTTTATCCCCCCGCAGGGCGGGGCATGAACGGGCCTGCTGTCTTTACCCGCTCCGGTTCCGGCTGGTCGATCAACGGAATAGCCCTGTCGCAGCCTGAGAACAACAAGGCGGATACCTATATCAGGGGCATTCTGAACATTGAAGGGGAAGATTTTATCTCCCCCTCCGCCGGCCCGGAAGCCTTTGATGACGGCAGGCTTGTTCTGGAACTGGGAGACGGCAGCATCCGCACCGTACGCATCGGTCCCCCGGGGGAATCGGATCAGCGCTGCGCAGTGGTATCAGGGTCGCCCTATGTCTATGCCCTTACATCCTGGGCCGTGGACCGTCTCTTCCGGGACGCTTCTTTTTTTGATTAGCCGAGGCAGTTCCAAAATCCGTGGTCCGAAAGGACCATGATTTTGGAACCGGCTCAGCTTTTACCGCGATTCCGGTTGCGGATGAATTCCCGGTATTTTTCCGGATCGCTTTTAAAAGCCACGATATGGGAAACCTGATCCCGTAAGGCCCTTTTCAGGGCTTGGGATGCTTCAAACAGGAGCCGTTCCGCATCGATAAGCCTGCCCGCCCGGGAACTCAGGCCGATACAGACATCGTTCCGTGAGCTGAACACCCCGGTGTGTTTACTCAACATCCGGTTGTGGAATTCTTCGGATTTTATAAAGCCCTCATCAAGATTGATATTGGGAACGATGATTGAAATTCCCCGGTCGCCCTTTTCAAAAATCAGGTCCCGCTGGGTAAAGAAATTTACCGCGTCGGAGGCGAACCGGGTATAGACCTCGCTGTCCGGCCTGCCGGTATCCTTGAATTCCATGGCGATAAGAACCAGGTCCTGTTCGGAGGAAGCGCAGCGATGCAGTTCCGCATCCAGCCGCTCGTTGGTATAGTCCTCCCATCCGATGTTTCCATGGGGAGAGAAAAGCCCCCTGGGCTCCGAATCCGGCGGAAGGGCATCCGCAGTTTTTTGCGGCTCCGGCTGTCTCGCCGGAGCGGACCCTTGGGTCTGTTTTGGTTGGGGCTGTTTGGGCTGGGCCTGTTGGCCCGGGAGTTCAGGAATTTCCGGGTCCACAAGGGATTCATCAAGAAAGTCCAAATTGAGAAAATCATCATCATCTGCGGAAGCCGTGGTATCCGCCGCCGCTTGTTCGGCATCCGGTTCATCCCCGGACAAGCCCTCATCATCATCATCGGACCGGTTTTCCGTATTTTCTATGTCCGCAAAATCATCATCGGACATTCCTTCTTCTTTTTCGCCCTCATCCTGATCCCCGGAGATTGAGTCCTGGTCGGCCCGGTTTTTTATCAGCAGGGTTTCCAGAAGGAGGGTGAAAAAGGCCAGGGTCAGGCCGGCCAAAACCATAAAGAGGACCTGTTTTAAAATATCAATGCAGAATTCGTAATCAATGTAGCCCGTAGCAACCTGGATGCTTACATTACGCTGCCCTTCGATCCGCAGGGGCATATAATGGGGCGGGTCGGAAACCCCGAAGGGGTGTTTGAAACGGGGCGAATTGTTCACCCAGATAATAATGGTTCCCTGGTCCCGTTCAAAGCCGTATTCACCGTTGGGGCCGGTAATGATTACCCCCAGGATGGTGACGGAACCGGCAATGGCGTCGTTAATGGTCCGGATAAAAGGTTCGTCCATGAATCCCAAAACACCGGCGGAGGATGCAAGGTCCGCCAGGTTGGCGTATTCCTGCTCGCCCCTGGCGATGCGTTCATGGACACTGTTGTATATCTTGAACGCCCCGTATGAAAGCCCCACAATATAGGCGATAATGCAAACCGAGGCTATAAGGTTTGTTAATATCGACGTTTTTTTGCCCGTATATACTTCCCCCATGGGAAACATTATATATGCTTTTAAATAGTTCTGCTAGGATGGAGTAGGAAATTTGTATGAATTTAAGAGAAAGGGCCCTTCCGCCGGGCTGGTATCCGCAGAATCCCCGTGACATATCCCGTTTTCTGGAGGGGTTCCCCCAAAAGCAGGGTCCCGGCGCCTGTGCGGCCATTGCCCCCCATGCGGGATGGTTTTTTTCGGGGGCCATTGCGGCCGCCGCCGTCTCCGGCCTCGATCCGGCTGCGGAAACGGTCATTGTTTTGGGGGGCCATCTTGGCCGGGGAAGCCTTCCCCTTTTTGCCGGTGAGGATGGGGTAAAGACACCCCTGGGGGCTATGATGATCGACGGGCCCCTCCGTGAATCCCTACAGAAAAGCATCCCCCACCGGGAAGACCGGTACCGGGATAACACCGTGGAGGTCCTGCTCCCCATGGTGCGTTTCTATTTTCCCGGGGCCCGGCTTGTCTGGCTCCGCCTGCCCGCAGAGGCGGACTCCTTTGAAGCGGGCAAGATCATTGCCCAGGCCGCCTCCGCCCTGGGCCGCAAGGCGGTGGTTCTGGGTTCCACCGACCTGACCCATTACGGGGAGAACTACGGCTTTACCCCCAGGGGCCGGGGCGAAGAGGCCCTGCAATGGGTGCGGGAGCAGAACGACCGGGCCTTTATCGAAGCGGTGGAAAAGGGAAATTTAAGGGAGGTCCTTGAGCGGGCGGAACGGGAACGGTCCTGCTGTTCCGCCGGGGCGGTCCTGGGTACGCTGGGCTTTGCCCAGGTCATGGACGCAGGCCCCGCCCGGCTCCTGGCCTACGGTACCAGCATTGACGCCTTACGGGACGCCGGGGAGCCGGACACGGAAAACGCGGATTCCTTTGTGGGATACGCGGGCTTTGCGATCAACAATTAGGATTCGATGCTTAGTCTATCATTGTGATTCTGTCGATCTCCCTGATGCAATATTCCCGCACCAGTTCGATAATTTCTGCAGGGGCCAGGCCGGTTTCCCGGCGGCGGATAGCGGCGGCCTGGGGGAGCAGGGTGGCCAGGACAAGCCGTTCCCGGTCCTCAAGGCTGCGCAGATAGGTGGTAAAGTCCCCCCTCATGGGCTTTAAGCTGCGGATCTCCTCCCGGTATAGGGCCAGGAAATCCGCTGCGCCCATGCGGGAGCGGCCCGAGGAGAAGAGCCTTAAATCCCGGCGCCGTTCCTGTCCGTCTTTTTGCCGGATGGTAATGGGCGCCCCCAATCCCGGCGCGGGATACACCTTGCTCTGCATAAGGGCGGCTTTCTGTTCAAGCCGTTCCCGGTAAAGCCCCAGGGTGCGGGTTTCGTAGTACCAGTGTTCTTTCCCGCCGGGTTTGGTCAGGGGGCTGCGGTAGAGGAAGGCTGAAAGGAGGCTTTCCAGGGGGGCCAGGCGGCGCTGTTGGTTTTCAAAAAAGGGGAATATGTAGGCCCCCCGGGCATAGACCTGCCCCCTGGGATAGGAAAAATCCGCCCCGTACAGATCGATGCGTTCCGCCCCCAGGCTTTCCGCCAGAGAAAGGGCCGCGTAGGTCACATTGCCCCCGGAGGTATCCACCTGGGGGATGGACCGCCAGAATTGGGAAATATAGTTGGTCAGGGGATGGCCCCCGGAAAAAAACCGGGGATAGGCGGTTCGGGATGCCAGAAGGGGGGGGCTTGCCAGGTCCAGAAACAGGATCGTCCGGGGGGGGAGCCCCCACATAAAGTGATAGTAACTGATATGCTGGCAGTCGATGGAAACCACCGCATCCGGTTCCAGGCCCCGGTGCAGCAGGGCGGGAAGGCTGGTATCTGCGGCGATAAGAAAGATCGATTTCCGCTGTTCCGCAATCAGGGGAATTTGGGTATCCAGGGAAGGGCCCGCCGCGCAGATCGCCGCACGCCGGATCGGGGGAACCGGCCCTTCCTGTTCCTCCGCCCGGTTCAGGTTGCGGATGATGTTGGAAAACCACCGGGTGCCAAAATAGGCCTGCACTGAATAGTCCGCGGAAAGCCGGTCCAGGGCGTTCTGGATGGCCTCCCCGGCCCGGCCAAAGGCCGGTGATGAAAACTCAGTCCGGGGTCGCAGGGGCAGCACCCGGATGCCCCCGGAAAGGGCCGGCTGATAATGCTCAAGGATGTACTGTTCAAGAAGCTCCGCCGGGGGGTCCACCATCAGACTTACCCGGGGGTCCCCCAGGACCTTAAGGTATTCCCGGGAACAGAAGAGCTCCGCCATGCCGTTGATATCGTATTCAACAACAAGGATCCTGCCGGTTTCCTGCCGCCCTAGGGCCGCCTCTATCGCAAAGGCCCCGCCCAGTCCCAGAAAGATAAGGAATTCCTCGTCCTTAAGGGTTGAAACCAGCCGTTCCCCCTCCCGCCGGGGGTCCACCAGGGAATGGAGCGGGTGGGCGGCGCCGTTTGCGTCCACTATTGCGGGTATAATTTCCCCCGAACGGGATTCCAGGAACCTGTAGCGGTTAAGGGTGGTCTCCGCCCCGGAAAGCCGGGAACAGAGGCCGGGGTCGGAGACGGAAAGTGCCAGAAGGTTCCGCTCAAAGGAAAATTTTTTATCCATGTACCCCTCCATAAGGCCCGGCAAGGCCCCTGATTTCATCCACCAGCTCCGCCGCTCCCACATTCGATTTGCCGGGAAAGAGCAGGGCGCTCAGTTCTTCCCTTACCGGCACTGTTATCCGGGGGTCGGAGAGGGCCTCCGTAAGAACCCTGAGGGCAAAACCGGCGGGGTCTTCCGGGAGTTTGACCTGTGTAATCCGGGCAGAGGAATGGGGAGAAGATGAAGGGGGATCGACCAGAGCGCGCGCGGAGATCATATCTGTTTCAGTCCAGTTCGGGAGGCCCTGAAAAACCTGGTTGTTGCTGCCCAGGGTATAGAGCCGGCCGGGATAGGCTTTGATCTGGCCGGCGAACCAGGACGCGTAGATTTGATGGCTTCCCCCGCCGCTTATGCCGGCGGAACGGGCGTAGGCCCGGGAATAAACCGGGTTCAGCCGGGAAGCCCCTTCGGTTAAGAGCCGGTCAAAACTGTAGGGCCGTACGTGGGACCGGATGTCCCGGACTGCCAAATCCATGCCGGCGATAAGGACCTCTGCGCCGCCCAGCTGCAGGGCCAGGTCAATGGCGGAGGCGCTTACGGTGCCCCGCTGTACCATGGGAATGTGGGGGACCTTCAGGCGCTGCAAAACCAGGCTCTGCCAGAGGCTGCCGTCGCTGAGGCAGAGCAGGGGCAGATAGGCGCACTGGGAGGGGAGGGCGGCGGAAAGGGCCGCCGCAATCGCCGGAGGGCGGGGAGCGGTCCCGGCGCGAAAGCATTCGTAGAGGTGGAGCAGGGCCCAGGGGCCGCCGTCGGTACTGATCACCAGATCGGGGGTGATCCCCCGGGAGAGGAGGGCCGCCGCCGAAGAGGATGCCGCCAGGATAAAGAGGCGGCCCTGCTGTTTCAGGGCGGCGATAAGGGGGAGGCTTTCTTCCAGACCCGGGCCCGAGCCGGTAATGGCCAGGGGGGTCCTGATTTTTTCATATACGGGGAAGCTTTGCAGGAGCCCCAGATTTTTAAAGAAGTTCCTGAACCACCGTCCGCCGAAATTTTTTACCGTACGGAAATTGGCGTCCGACCGCTTGATAAAATTGGCGGCGGCGGCAAGGAGCCTGAGGTAGGATTCCCCGTAGCGGACCAGGGCCGGCCGCCATTCAATAAGCCTGATTGCCGAAGCCGGCCGGTCGGGGATGATCTGTCCCAGGAATTCCTCCGGATCAACGCCGCTTTCGGGGGTCCAGCTGAGGGACCCGCTGTCCGGAAGGGTTTCACTGTTTTCAGCAGCCCGCTTTTGATCCTCCACGTGAAGGGCAAGGATCCGGGCCGCCGGGTATTTTTCCCCCAGGAGGGGGATCATGTAGCCCAGGCCCGGCTCGATCAGGATAAGGTATTCGGCCTCCGTAAGATTCAGGGTATTGATGTATTTTTCAGCTTCCAGACGGGGATTGTACCGGGAATGCAGTGCCTGGATCATATTATAAAAAGGGGCGTATCATATTCGGCAGGGCCTGAACATTATCCGCCACAAAGACAGAGGGGGCCGCTGTTTTAAGGCTTCTGCAAAGCCGGTGGGCAAGCAGTTCCCGGTCGACGGTATTGGGAAAGATGACCAGACAGCGCCGGGAGGGCAGGGCCATGGCGATGCCAAGGGAAGTAACCATGCGGTTAACCCGGACACTGAATTCCTCATCCCCCGGTAGGGCGGGAAGATCAAGAACAATACCCTGTATGGGGATAGAGGAACCGTACCATTTTTCAACTTTTTGCCGGATATCATAGCCCGACGATTGAAGCAGGTCCCGCTTTTTCTGGCCCCGCTTTAATAAGCCCAGCCCCTTTTTGGGGGATGGAATAAAGGCCCCGGGAACCAGGGATGTGATGCCCGGACTGGCCTTGTTCGTAGCGGCTTTTGTCAAAAGCCCCATTTATACGATTCCTAATTCCTTAAAGAGCTTCTTATAGGTATCGAAATATTCCGATTTTGCGAATTCCTCAATTTTTTCTTCCGGAAGGGATTCCAGCAGCTGGTCCATATAGGAAAGCACGGTTTTCAATTCCTGTTTGAAATTTCCGGATATGGCATCCGGGTCAAGGTCCCCAAGGGCTTCTGCTTCAAGGGCGTCTTCCGCAGGGGCAGGCGCGCCCTGAATCAGGCTTTCCCCAACCGCTTCTTCAATCCCGCTGTTAAGGGCGGCTTCCAGGTCGCTGTCAAGGCTGGATTCAAACCCATCGTCAATGGCCGCCTCCGTCTCTTCCGTACTTTCTTCGGAAACCGGAGCATCCTCGACCACAAAGCCTTCGGGAATAACCTGAGCAAAGCTTTCTTCTTCCGGGGGAAGCGCATCATCCTCTTCGGAAGCGGGGAGTTCCACCGGCAGTTCCGGTTCGGGGAAATCCTCCGACAGGGTGTCCTCCGAAAGGGGATCTTCGGAAATGGAAAGTTCCATCTCTTCTTCGGAATCCCCAAAGGCGCGGGCCCCTTCCCCTTCAAGGTTTTCCCCGTCAAAGCCATCGGCGGCTTCTTCCAAATCCAGGTCGATGGAAACCGGCGTCTCCGTTTCGTGAGGATCAAGGCTGGTTTCTTCTTCCGAATCATCATCCAGAGAGAGGTCATCCAGGGAAGGCTCTTCCAGGGGCTCTTCGGAAATTACAGCCCCCAGGTCCGGTTCATCAATAATCGCATTGGAAAGATCAATGGAATTTTCATCAAAGGCGGTATCGGAGAACGCCAGGGGGTCCTCTTCAAGATAACTGGTATCTTGAAGAGCTTCTATTAATTCGGCGCCGGCGGAAAGGTCAAGAGATTCATCGTCCGGGCCAAGACCGGCGGCTTCGTCCGGGAAATTATCGGAACCTGTTTCCAATGCTTCTTCGCCAATGTCCCCCGCGGAAATGTCCAGGGTAGAGATGTCCAAATCTGCCGCGGCCTCTTCCATGGGGAGTTTTTCCTCAGCCTCACCGCCCAGGTCCAGGGATATGTCTTCGGAAATGTCTTCAACGGTGTCGGTTCCCAAGTCTAAGGCTTCTTCATCACCGCCTAGGTCCAGGGAGGTGTCTTCGGAAATGTCTTCAACGGTATCGGTTCCCAAGTCTAGGGCTTCTTCATCACCGCCCAAGTCCAGAGAGGTGTCCTCGGAAATATCTTTGACAGTAATTCCCAAGTCTAAGGCTTCCGCCTCACTACCCAGGTCCAGGGAGGTGTCTTCGGAAATGTCTTCAACGGTGTCGGTCCCCAAGTCTAAGGCTTCCGTATCGCCGCCCAGGTCCGGGGATGTGTCCCCGGAAATGTCTTTGACAGTAATTCCCAAGTCTAAGGCTTCTGTATCGCTACCCAGGTCCGGGGATAGGTCCTCGGATATATCTTCAAGGGTGTCGGTTCCCAAGTCTAAGGCTTCCGTATCGCCGCCCAGGTCCGGGGATAGGTCTTCGGAAATGTCTTCAATGGTGTCGGTTCCCAAGGCTAAGGCTTCCGTATCGCCGCCCAAGTCCAGGGATAAATCCCCGGGAATGTCTTCAACAATATCGGTTCCCAAGTCTAATGGTTCCGGTTCCGTGTGGTCGCTCAGGTCCAGGGTTATCTCGTTGGAAGTGTCTTCGGTGGCGTCCGCACCGGCTTCTTCGGTGAAATCTGCGGTGTTGAGGATATTATCAAGCTCATCTCCGGTAAGGGCGGTTTTCTCATCATCCTCTTCATCAAAAAATCCATGACCCTGGGGTTCCCCGTGCTCCGCTCCATAACTGTCGCCGGGACGGATAGTGGAAAGTTCACTTTTGAGGGTAGAAAGTTCATTCCGTATAGAGGCAAGTTCGTCGGCAATTTTCATCAGAAGCTGGGTGGATAGGTCCGGAGTATCCCGGTCTGTAGCCGCGGCGAAGGGAGCCGCCTCCTCAATCTGTTCCCGGGCTTCCAATTCCCGGTTTATTTCGGCGGCGGTTTTTTCTACCCCCAGGGGTTCAGGGGGAGTCTCGGAGCTACCCCAATCTTCAAGGGAAATTTCGGAAAATCCCTTCTCAGGTTCGGCGGAACCCTCAGCGGGAATATCCGGGGAATCTTCGGCGGGGATGTCAAAGGGATTCTCAGCGAGAATATCAAAGGAATCTTCGGCCAGAATATCCAGAGATTCATCGGCGGGAATATCCAGGGGATCTTCTTCGATGCTGAAGGAATCTGCGCCGGATTCCCCGGCAGAAAAATCCTCTTCAATCGAGAAATCCTCTGCGGGAAAGTCCTTTTCCTCCACGATGGTGTCCAGGTCCGGCAGGGACAAGTCGGAGCTGTCCCGGGTTTTTTCGCCGGGCCCGGCGCTTGCTGCAGACAGAACCTGGGGTTCACTTTTTACCCAAACCCCATATTCATCAAGTTCCTTGGATGATCCGATTGTACCGCGATCATAATATATCGAAGGTTTTTTTTCGCTTGCCATGAACTGCTCCCCTCAATTTAACACAAATATATCTACAATTATCGGCTAGGATGCGGATTCTGTGTAGTACTTTCAGAACAATTCAGAGAAATCCACATATTAGCTTAACCGAGGGCTTTTCCGCTTGTCAATGACTTAAGAATGGGGGGAAAACAGCCGTTAATACTGATAATGAGAATGATCAAGTACCTCATTGCCCTTTGGACAGCGGTTGCGGTCTATGCGATGGTATCGGTTTTTGCCGGGGCTATGGGGCTTTCCGCATACGAGGAACTCAGGGCGGAACGGGAAAAGCAACAGACAAACATGGAAACCCTGGGGCTTATCAACAAGGAGCTGGAAAATTCAAAAGACGCCCTCCTGTACGACCGGGATACCATTGCGGTTTATGCCCGGGAGCTGGGTTTTGGCGCAAAGGACGAAAAATTTATCCGCATTGTGGGGCTGGGCGGCTCACGGAAGCCCCATACCGCCCCGGGCCGGATAGTGACCGCCGTCAAACCGGTTTCCATGCCGGACCGGATAATCAGCATTATTTCCATCTGCGCGGGTCTCGCGGTTTTTGCGGGGCTGCTGGTGTCGGATGTTTTGAATTTCCGCTCAGATACATGAGCCGGTTCCAAAACCCGGTTAGTTTTGGGGATTACTTGTTACTGTAGTGGGTTCGTAATTCATATCCAATAACCTTGCAGATTGCCTTTGAGCGGTTCCGGTTTGCCTATGCCGGTATATCCGTTACGGTCAATATCTTCAATGAGTTTGTTTATCCGGTGTACTGTTTTTTTATCTTGATTTTGCCAGTAGAGATAGTCGCTCCACGAATTACCGGTGAAATCAAGTTTTTTCATTCAGCCGCCATGTGCTGCAATTCCTCAAATGTCTTTGTAATAATCTGTCCATCTTTCATTTGTTGGTGTGCTTTGTCAAGCGTTCTTGTAAAAAATCCATATTTTACGTTTTTTGATAAAAAAATTCACCTCTGGGGATGGGGCTTTATCGGCCGGAGCGGGTCCATTCTACATTCAGCATTTCGTTTGACTTGATTTCGGTGATTTTTTCTCCCTCATAACGGGCGCCGGTAAAGGTCTTGAGACCGCGGAGGGTGTTGCCGTTTTCGTAGAGACGCAATTCCCAGACAATGGGCTCCGCCCGGGTGGCGAGCTGTTTTGCCACTTCGTAGGGCAGGGGATGGTAGTAACGTTCTGAATTGGGGGAGACCTGCCGGATTCGGAGAAGATTATCCTCGATGGACCAGGTAAGGGCCATCTGGGCGCCGGAGGAAAAAATTGCAAGCCCCCGTCCCATACGCTGAAAGCGGATCATCTCTATTCCCTGCTCCCCCCGCCAGTTTCCCAGAACACCCGCTTCATTAAGGGCAAGGGACGGGGATTCCTGAGGCGCCATCCGCTCGGGATCGGCGGAAAAGGCAGCCTCCACCAGGGAGCGGACCTTTAAGACCAGCTCGCCGATGGATTTGCTCATCATGGTATGGGAGTTCGACTCCCCGGTGGCGCCTGTTCCAATTTCCAGCATGAAGATAAAGTTATCCCGTTCAAAGTAGAGGCTTCCCGCAAAGATGTAATCGGGATAGCGCGTTTCCGGTTCCGCGGGGATATTGGCGGCGGCAAGCAATTCCCCTTCGGCGGCCGCGCCGGGGGTATAGCTTATCACTTCCCCAAAATCGGAAAGGTAGGAATGGATCAGGGATTCGATAAGCCGCTCTTCTTCGGCGCCGATGCCCTGCACAAAGAAGGGCATCAGGTGGATCAGGGGTTTGGAGTTTTGCGCAGAGAGG
>BNVE01000074.1 GCA_025997875.1 Spirochaetia bacterium | reverse complement strand
GTATCGAAAAAGGCAGCTTGTTCTTCGTCTCCTAAATATTCTAAACCTGATGATATTCTAAGAGCCGATTGACCAGCATTAAGCCAATTTACACACTCACTAATTTTCAAAACCATTTTGATGATTTCAGACCTTGCTTCAAAGGTCGCATCAGAATTGCCAAGCAAATAATGTACTACACAGTCAAATGTTTTTGCATCTTCGTAGACAGGTATTGACAGAAGCTCATACGGCAACGAATCAAAAAACCCATCTGAGTTTGCGTGTGTTTTCCTCCGGTTTATTTCATAGAGATGAAAACAAACAGGCGCAGCATGAAGTTCTGTATAAGCCCTGTCACAAAAGGCTTTACATTCTTCAATATTGTCGTTTGCATATACATAGCAGGAATAAAACAGATTCAGGGAATCGGATCGCGAAAGCCTTTCCTCTTTGCCTGTCAATTCCTTTGATAATTAGTGAGTGTGTAAATTGGCTTAATGCTGGTCAATCGGCTCTTAGAATATCATCAGGTTTAGAATATTTAGGAGACGAAGAACAAGCTGCCTTTTTCGATACCTTATATAAAAAAGCAAAAGAAGAAGATGAAAGCTCTTGCCTGGAATTATTCACATTTCTGGAAGCGGTCAATAATTTTCGCGTTGAATCAGAACACTATTTTGTGACCCATCCTGAAGTCAGGGACTGGCTGCAAAATCGGAGTTCAAAACTCTTAAGCCAGTACCGGCAAAAGCAGCCGCAGGAATGGGAGCCGGTATATGATTGCTTGCTATCATCGGCTGTTTTTATAAGTCGTACTTCCCGGTGGAAGGCCGTCAAACCATTATTGACAATGTTCAGAAACTCAAAAAAGGTTTTATTAAAGAAAGACCTTTCACCGGATCATCCTTTGGTAACTGATATTATGCGTTTTTTTCATACAAAAGATAAACCGGCATTGGAACAGCTGCGTAAAGACATGGCAAAGGATCTTGTAAATTACCTTGATTCACCGGCCAAAGAAAAACGTCTTGCAGAAAACTATACCGAACTGGAACAGCAGGAAGATGGCTTTAGCCTTGATTTCATAGAACCAAGCGCCCTGTATCGCGAAGCTTATGCGCGGGCTTTATACAATCTTGGCGCCAGGGGAGATGGTGAAGGTCATTTCTTTAATAAGAGACTTAATGACATGCTGGAAAAAGAGCCTTCGGAAAAGGTTAAACGGCAAATTGAAAGAACCAACCTTAAGCTCAATAACTTGCGAAATATTCTTTCGGACTCCGCACATACCCGTCATCTCTATGAAGCTTTTTGGTGGATACGGCAGGCCCACATGCTTTCTTTGGCGGGAGAGGCGGGAATTGACGCTAAGGCCGGCAAAGCCTTGCGGGTTCAGGAGGGGAAGCGGGGGTATTTTTAAATGGCCGGTCAAAAGGGTAAGCCCAATCCCCCCGAATTCATCATTGATCTGGACCTGTCTCCCGGGCCCGAAAAAGGAAAAAATCCTGTCGGGGCAAAGGAGACCCTGAAAATTACTTTTTCCGTTTCCGGGGAATTTCAGGACGCTCACCCTTCCCGCGCCCCAAAGACTTTTGAGCTTCGCCTGGAGATTCATTTCCCGATTTAAGGGTTTTGAGGAGGCCGTCGTTGACTGCGTCCATTATGCCGCCGATTAAACCCTGACGGGCGTCCGGCGGCAGCTCCGCAAAAAACGCGGCGGCCTTTTCATTGTTGATATTCCTGGTTGTCTCGTCCACAAAAAGCCGGTACGCATCCACTTCCAGGGCACGGGCAATCTTTTCAATCATCTCTATTGAAGGGAATTTCCTGCCGATTTCGATTTCCCCGACGTAACTTGCGGCGGTATTGCACTTTTCCGCCAGCTTCATCTGGGAAATTTTCTCTTTTTTTCTGAAATTCTTTAAATTCCTGATAAAAATTTCCTTCAGGGTCATAAAATTCATGCTAATAGCTAGTAAATGGACCTTACAATCAGCTATTAACCAATCAAATTGTACATTTTTTATTGCTAGAGGCTAGTTTTTTCTTTAAAACCTTGGTATAATTTATTTATAATTGTGAAGGATCGTTTTGGATAAAGAGCGGAGGTTCTTTATGAAAAAGACAATGATTTTTGCGCTGTTTCTGGGGATTATGGTGTCTGCGATCAATGCTCAGGAAAATAGCCAGAAGGTAAAACAGCCAAGATTCTCTTTTCAGGTGAGTCCACTTATCTATCTTGTGGACTTACTTATCCTTGGAATAGATGATGATCCGGAAAGATATTTTGTTGCCTTTGATTTTGAATTTCAATACGCAATAAACGATTATTTTAATATATCTATAAATCCCCAATTATTTCTTGATAAAGATGGTAATGATTCAAAACAAACTCAGTTTCTTATAACATCGGGTTTATTATTCAGGCCATTTAAATCAAAGCTGAAAGGGATGTATATCGGAGCATATTTTCCAATAGGTTGGGAAAATATATCAAGGGAAGGGTACAGCAGGCAATCAGTGCCGAGTATAGACGATAACTTTACAATATTGGGAATTGGAGCTTCAACAGGTTACCAATGGATATTCAAAAATGGATTTACTGTTGCATTGGGAGGCGGAATGAGAAAACATTGGTATATCGCCTCTAAAAATAATAAAAGGGAATATCCAGAAGCGGTACATCTGTTTAAATTCCCCTTAAATTTAGACCTGACTTTTAGATTGGGTTATTCTTTTTAGTCTAACCAAGAAAATGTTTTAACAAGGAGGATTTTATGAAATTTTCGTTTGAATTGAACAAAGAAGTATCGGCTGCCTTACAAAAGGTAAAGAGCGATATTCAAAACGCCGGTGGAAAATTTAACGGAGATATTAAAGCCGGTAACTTTGAAGGCCAGGGTATTAAGGGCAATTATAATATCATAAGTTTTTTACTCGAATCTGACGATTTTACCGGATTTAATATAGCGGCAAATGATATCATGCATTCATATTTTTGTTTTAGGAGAAATGAAGCAGGGATCTACGAACTGTTGTATGAAATTCCCAGGGGAATACAAGAATTGATAGTATATGGATCTAAAGATTATGGAGATATTCCCTTGATCAAATACAAGGTTTTAGAATAGTATTATTTGAATAAATAAGGTGAACAAATGAAAGTATTTTTGAGACCATTAAAAAATATTAATTATAGATTACTCGTTGCAATCTTTATATCAATGTTAATACCAACAGTTTATCAAACTGTTAGAATTCACTTTCTTGGGAATATGCCCAGTGACTGGGGCGTAAATATAGCGAGTCAATTGTTATGGGTTAATTTATTTTACGAAATTATTCAAGAGGCTCTTATTCTGCCACTGTTTTTTATTTTAGGCAAATCATTAAATGATAAAGAAGAATTTGAAAACAAAATAAAAACCGGTTTATTGTTAACTGGTATTATTTATCTTTTGCTTTCCATGACAATAATATTTTTCACAAAACAAATTGTAATTTTAATGGCACAAAATAAATCATTGATTGATGCCACGGTGAAATATGTGAGGCTGGAAACTATTGCATCGCTATTCTCAACTCTTTCCAGGTTTATGATATTGATATTTATAACTTTAAAAAAAGATAAATATATGTATTTGTTACTTGCTGTACAAATGATGCTATCAATAATTTTAGATGCTTGCTTAATAAGTAATCTAAGCATATCTCTTAATATTGGCGTTAACGGCATTGCAATATCGAACATAATATCAAATATTATTAATATCCTTATAGGAATAATGCTGTTAAATAAAGAAAATATAAAAATTTTAAATAAAAAAGAAATGTCGTTTGTATGGGTTAAAGAATGGATGAATATTGGCAAGTATTCCGGTCTTGAATCGCTGATACGCAATGTTGCTTTTATGATAATGATTATCAGGATGGTCAATGTCATATCTGAGCAGGGTTCTTATTGGATAGCCAATAATTTTATTTGGCAATGGCTATTATTGCCTTCATTGGCATTGGCTGATCTTATGAAGAAAGAAATCGGTGAAGATAAAAACAATATCCAGACAAATACATTTGGGTATATTATTTTAAGCGCATCATTTTCTTTTCTTTGGCTTATTAGCATGCCCTTTTGGAAACCATTTTTATATTATGTAATGAATGTCAATATGTATGAAACGGTCTATAAAATAATTCTTGTTCAAAGCATTTTCTATATTATATTTATTTTTAATAATATTTGTGACAGTGCTTTTTATGGGGCAGGGAGAACTGACTATATGCTTATTCAATCAATTTTTGTTAATGTATTTTATTATGGAGGTGCATTTGTCTTGTATAAAAAGGGAATATTTGTTCCGTCATTGTTAAGTATATCCTTATTATTTGGCATAGGTATGTTTGCAGATTTTATTCCGACAATAATTCAATATATAAGAATGTTAAAAAAAATGAAATATAAAATGATAATTAAAGCTGATGATGGTCCTTTTAGGAGGTTTTTCAAATGAAATTAAAACATGCTGTTTTTTCTGTTTTTCTCGCGCTTACTCTCTCTTCTTGTGTCACGGGTTTCAACCTTGACGAATTCTTCGAATCCCTTGACCCCGGTTCAACCAACCCGGCCAATAGTAACGCCGTCGGTGAAAAGAAGAAAACTGAAACCATACTCGTTGACAGGCGGACCGATTCGCCTTCGGGTAGCGCTCCCGCTTTGGCAGCCCGCCGCGCTAACCCGGATGCCGCCAACTGGGATATTGAAAAGCTGGACACCGCAAAGGATGCAGATTACCTTTCCCCGGTCGAAAAAGACGTAATCCTGGAAATGAACAAGGTTCGCAGCGATCCGAAAAAATACGCCGAATTGTATATCAAACCCCGGCTGCAAAACTATAACGGGAATATGTATTCCGAATCGGGGAAAACAACCATACGGACCAATGAGGGCAGAAAGGCGGCGGAGGGCTGTTATAATGCTTTGATAAAAATGCAGGCGGTTCCGCTCTTGTTCCCGGAAAAAGGATTGTCCCTGGCCGCAAAGGATCATGTTAATGACCAGAGCAAAACAGGACGGACAGGCCATGACGGAAGTGACAAGAGTACCCCCTTCACCCGGATGGGAAGATATGGAAAGGGTTATAAAACAGCGGGCGAAAACATCGCCTATGGTACAAATACGGGCCGGGATATCATTGTGAACCTGCTCATTGACGACGGGGTTCCGTCCCGGGGGCACCGGCAGAATATTATGAAAAGAGATTATAACCAGACCGGGACCGCAGCGGGAGGCCATACGCAATACGGGTCAATGTGTGTTATTGTATATGCAAATGGTTATATCAATAATTAGACGTGGATGGTCCTATGAAAAAGATATCCGTTTTACTGGTATTCATTACTGTATCAATTACCAATGTCCTGTTCTCCCAGACTGCGGAAGTCATAAACGCCGCCATAGGCAGCGGCGATTGTGGGATGCTTTATGTTTATATACAGAAGGGGAAGGATGAGACGGACCCGAAGCTTGTGTCAAGCGCAACGGCGGCGCTCAGGCGGTATACCTCGATAGACGGGGGGACGCTGAAGTACCGTACCGGCAAAATGGATGCCAGGGTCAGGGGTGTGGGGAAGGAGCTGATGGACAAGGTCTTTACCGATCCCCTGGCGGCGCTTCCCGGTGTTACTGCGAAACTGGTAACGGGGGTAGGGGATCAATTCCTTAAGGTTAAGGTTATTCATGACTGGATATGCGATAATATTGCCTATGATGCGGAGATGTATTTTTCCGGCAGGGTCAGAAGCCAGGATTATGTATCGGTTCTTAAAAAGAAGGCCGGGGTGTGCTCGGGATATGTAAGCGTGTTCAATGCAATGTGCGCCCTTGCGGGTATAGAGTCAATCGGAATAAGCGGTTATTCAAAGGGGTTTGGGTATAGGGAGACCATCGGCAGGCAGACCGACCATGAATGGAATGCGGTCAAGCTTGGGGGGAAGTGGTATCTTCTTGATGTAACCTGGGATGCGGGACATCTGGATCGAAGGACCTATATTAAAAATTATTCTACCGAATGGCTGTTTCTCGATTCCCGGCCTTTTTTGTATTCCCATCTTCCGGAACAGGAACGGTATCAGTTTTATGCTCCCGCAATAACAGCGGCAGATTTTATCAGAGAGGCCTATATTGCCGGTAAATTTTTTCACTACGGCCTTTCGTTGAAAACAGAAGATCCGGGATATAACAATTTGGCAGATAATGGTTTTTCATTTGATATTGCATTACGCAATGCCGGCGTTTCTCTTTCAAGTGAATTAAGGACAACAGAGCAAGACAATGTAAATTCCGCATCATGGGAGGAACGGAAAGGATCAGTGGTAGCCTTTGATTTTGATGTTCCCGATGCATCGGAATACAAGGGTCATATTTTTGCGAGACTGCCGAATGAAGTACGCTTGCAGGAAAAAATTGATGTCAGAACCTTTGAAGGTAATTGGATTCCAGGAACAGAACAATTATTCACAGAAAAGAAAATAACAGAAAAAGAGTTAAGCTTTTTCAAAGAGGCGTATTTTAAGGTTGCCGATAATAACGCCTACTATTTTGCGGAAGACCAGCTTAATACGGCGAGGAACAATGCCATATTGAAAATACATAAACTTCTTGAATTGGAGACAAATTGGATGGATAATGTTCTTGATATTAATATCAAGGCAGCTCCCGGGTATCAGGGTTTTGGAAAGGGTGTACAAAAATATCCTTTCACTTTTTCTACCTACAATGATGTATCGGATACCCAGCTTGTTTCTCCGATTAAAGGCGTGTTAAAGGCCGGTTCAACCGAAACATTTGTCTTTTCTTCAAAAAATTACGGTTCCATTGCGATTATACTGGATGGGAAGTTTAACTTCTTTACAAAAAACAGCAAGACAGGCAATTTTGAGCTGGCCTTTGAAATACCATCCGGCATAGAAACACTAAAGATATCGGGCGGAAAGGATCAAAGATCAACCCATTGGGGTTTGATACAATACGATATTGAACAGTGATCCGGGGCTTTTCGGTAGTATTACTGTGCGCTTTGCGGAAAATCCGTCAGCCTGAAAAGGTTTTCCCGCAGGGGGAGTTCACTTTCGGGGGAATCGCCGTTTTCTTCGTACCAGGACAGCCGGGCTTTAGGATCGGTTTCCGCAAGGGCGTCTGCGGCGGCGTTGACCGCAATACGGTTCTGCTCTTCCGGACTAAAGGCCCGGCAGGCAGGGCAGGAACACCATGTCCGTTCTTCACCCCGGTCCGGCCAGAGGTGGTATATGCGCCCTTCGTTCCCGCCTGCAGCGGAATCCGCTTCGCGGAAGATCGCCGCCGCCTGTTTCTTTAGCACCTTGATGGTTTCGTGGTTGGTGGGGCAGAAGTTGTACTGTTTAAGCCGCTTCCCCGAATCCATGCGGAAGAGTTCCCGGTTGATAAAGAAATAACGCCGGGGCACCAGGAACGACAGGTCCCATCCTCCCCATTCAATGATCAGGGCGTAGTTCCCGGCCGTTTCAAAGAGCTTCAGGCGGCGGGACTTTTTCCCCCTGGGCTTGTTGTCCCGCAGGAATTTTTTCCACAGTGATTTTTCACGCAGGGAGAAGACCAGCGCGTCTATCCGGTTCCGGGCCGCCCATTGAACCAGGGGCTCCAGGTCTCGGGGTTTCACCTTTTCCGGCGCTATGGTAAGCGGTATCATAAGCCGCCGCCGTTTTTGGGGGGCCGTGTCCGAAGGGGTATAGGCCCGGTCATCCCGCAGGGGGTATGCGGCGCAGGGGGGGATGGCGGCGCGAGGGGTATGGATGGCGGCGCGGGGCAGTTCCGGCTTCCCGGTGGTTTTTTTAGCGGCCTGGGCAGGGGGCGGCGGCAGTTCTTCCCGGCCCGGTTCGGGCCAGCGGATGCCCAGGGCGGCAAGGAAATCGAAGACCCCGTTGCAGAGGCCCCGTCCGGAATCGCCGTAGATTTCGACCCGGCCCCGGCCCATACGCCAGGTAAAGCCGCTCCGCCCCGGGTCCCCGGCACCGGCATTGAGGAGGATAATGGGAACCGAATCGGCGGGCGCCGGCCCTGCGGCGTCTTCGATGGCCGGCGCCTTCGGGGCCAGTCCCGCCCGTTCCCTCAGCTTTTCAATGTAAGAGGACAATTCCGCCGCCGCCGTCTGTACCGCCGGTATAAGGGGGGCGAGGATCACCCATTCTTTGGAAACATCAAAAGAGGCCATGCTTGTATTGTAATATAATATGGATTCTTATTAAACTAGACCTTATATATGAAGTCAATCCTCATAAAAAAGAAACGCGGCCTGGAAGTCGAGGCCTTTTACGATTTGCTCCATAAAAACCCGGTGATCCTGAGCGTTAAATCCATGGAAGGATTGGAAAAATGCCTTGCCGGAAACGGCCAGATCATCTTCATCCTATTTGGGGATATCATTACCATTCCCGGGATCGTTGCCCGGATAAAAGATACGGGGAAGGTGGCCCTGATCCATATCGATCTTATTGAAGGGTTGTCGGCCCGGGAGGTCGCCGTGGAATTCCTCTGGGAACATACCCTGGCGGACGGCATTCTTTCCACCAAACCCAATCTGATTAAACAGGCCAAACAGCTGGGCTTTATCACCATCCAGCGCTTTTTTGTCCTTGATTCCATGGCCCTGCTCAATATCGAAAAACAGTTCCCCCTGGAATACGCCGATGTGGTGGAGATTCTCCCGGGGGTCATGCCAAAGGTCATAAGCAGGGTCGCCCGGAGCTGCAAAAAACCCATCATCGCCGGGGGGCTTATTGCCGACGGGGAGGATGTACAGACCGCCCTTGCCGCAGGGGCGGTTTCCGTTTCTTCCACCAATATCGGCCTTATTCAGAGTTGACTCGCTCTACGCTCTATTGTATTTTTTTCTTTCTTATGCTATTATATTAAATACAAGGTACGGCTAAGTTTTTTGCCGCCTTATATATCTCATCTTATCTAATTTGCTGAAGAGAAAAAGAGTACAGCAAAATAGCCCGTAACGGGTTGTTTTGCTGTACTCTCTTTTTTTCTTCACACAGGAGGATCGCATGGCACAGGGTGTTGTGTACGAAAGTTTTGAAAAGATGGAAGCTTTTATGAAGGATATCTTTGTAAAAGTCGGAGTACCGGAAGCGGACGCGGCCATTTGCGCCAGGGTGCTTATTGAGTCTGATAAAAGGGGTATTGATTCCCACGGCGTCGGCCGGTTTAAACCGATATACATTGACCGGATTAAAGACGGTATCCAGAATCCGGTTACGCAGTTTGAGATTGTTAAGGATGGCCTGACCACGGCAGTGGTGGACGGTCATGACGGTATGGGTCATGTGATTGGGGTTAAATCCATGCAGATGGCCATTGATAAGGCAAAGAAATACGGCATGGGCATGGTGGTGGTGCGGAACTCCACCCATTACGGTATTGCCGGCTATTATGCCACCATGGCGACTCAGGCGGGGATGGTCGGCATTACGGGCACCAATGCTCGGCCTTCCATTGCCCCCACCTTCGGGGTTGAAAACATGCTGGGAACCAACCCCTTAACGGTAGGTATGCCTTCCGATGAGGACTTCCCCTTTGTTCTTGACTGCGCCACCGCAGTGTCCCAGCGGGGAAAAATTGAACACTACGACAGAATAAATAAAACCATGCCCAAGGGCTGGGTTATCGATCATCAGGGCAACAGCGAGACCAATCCTTCCATTGCCCTGGAAGGCCTGACCAAGGGGACCTCCGCCCTGGTGCCCCTGGGCGGAATCGGGGAAGAAACCTCCGGGTACAAGGGCTACGGCTACGCCACGGTAGTGGAAATCCTGTCTGCCGCCCTGCAGCAGGGGACTTTCCTCAAGGCCCTGAACGGCATAGACGCCAGCGGAAAGAAGATTCCCTATCACCTGGGACATTTCTTTATTGCCATAGACATCAACGCTTTTGTGGAACTTGACAAGTTCAAGAAGACCACCGGCGATATTTTACGGGAACTGCGGGCGTCCTTAAAGGGGCCCGGCTATGACCGGATCTATACCGCAGGCGAAAAGGAATACCTGGCCTGGCTTGACCGGAAGGACAAGGGGGTGCCCTTAAACGAGAGCCTCAAGAAGACCATAAAGCAGTTGGTGGAAGAGTATAAGCTTACTTCATATTCATTCAATTTTTAGGAGGACACTATGACAATCGATCCTGCATTAAAGAACCTGGAGGCCCTGTTCCCCGCAGATTTTACCGAGGACCAGAAGGCCCAGGCCAAGACCCAATTTCTGAAGAACCTGTCCCTGGAAGCTCACCGCTTCTACGGCGGAAAGATGCAGACCGTACCCAAGTGCGACATTGCGGGGCTTAACTGGTTTAACGTGTGGTATACACCGGGGGTATCCAAGATATCCACCACTATCCGGGAAGACAATGACACGTCCTTTGCCCTCAATAACCGGGGAAACCTGGTGGCGGTAATATCCGACTCCACCCGGGTTCTGGGGGATGGTGACTGTACTCCCCCCGGAGGCCTGGGGGTCATGGAAGGAAAGGCCATGATCATGAAGTACCTGGGCGGTGTGGACGCCGTGCCCCTCTGTGTGGATTCCAGGGGACCGGACGGGAAGAACGATCCGGAGAAGCTCATCAATTTTGTAAAGATGGCGCAGCATTCCTTTGGGGCCGTCAATCTGGAAGACATCAGCCAGCCCAACTGTTTCAAGGTCTTGGATGAATTACGGGACGCCTGTAACATCCCGGTGTGGCACGACGATGCCCAGGGAACCGCCTGTATCACCCTGGCGGGTCTGCTCAACGCACTAAAGCTGGCGGGGAAAAAATTGTCCGATGCAAAGATCGTGCTCCTGGGCGCCGGTGCGGCGAACACCACCATAGCCCGGCTCATCATTGCCGACGGCGGCGACCCCGCTAAGATGATCGTCTTTGATTCCAAGGGTTCCCTGCACCTGGGCCGTGAGGAAATTAAGAACGACAAGCGGAACTACCGGAAATGGGAGATCTGCGAAAAGACCAACCCCGGCCGGGCGGCAAACGAGGCGGAGGCCCTTAAGGGGGCGGATGTACTCATCGCCCTGTCCACACCGGGGCCCGATACGGTAAAACGGGAGTGGATTTCATCCATGGCGCCAAAGTCCATCGTGTTTGTCTGCGCCAACCCGGTGCCGGAGATCTGGCCCTATGCAGCCAAGGAAGCGGGGGCCTTTATCGTGGCCACCGGCCGGGGGGACTTCCCCAATCAGGTGAACAACTCGGTGTGTTTCCCCGGTATTCTTAAGGGCGCGCTTTTGGTGCGGGCAAAGAAGATCACCGATGGTATGGCGATCCGCTGTTCCCATTCCATTGCGGATTTTTCCGAGAAGCGGGGCATCACTCCGGATAACATCATTGCTACCATGGAGGAGACCGAGATATTTGCCGTGGAAGCCGCCGATGTGGCCCAGCAGGCGATCAAGGAAGGGGTTGCCCGGGTTAAGCTTTCCTGGGACGAAGTGTACCAGCGTGCCAAAGCGGACATTGCGGAAGCCCGCTCCCTGGTGGAGGACATGAAGAAATCAGGCCACATCAAGGCGGTCCCGCCGGAAATTATGCAGGAAGCTTTGGAGAAGGCTATCGCCGCGACGAAGAAATAGCCGGGATAGCGGAGGGCGGGCTTTTGCGGGCCTCAAGAATTTTTAATCGCAAAGTCGGAGAAGTCAAATAAGAAAAGAAAAGATACTGATTTGAGATAGATTTTTACTTTTTCGACTTCTTTGACTTTGCGGTTTATACTCTTTATTATGCTTTCTGTTTAGGACAGAACACTGGTTACACAAGAACCTGCTTGCGCAGGGGATATCCATGGCGGGAAAAAAGGGCGTGTTTTGCCCGTTGGCGGCTTTCCGAATGGGCGGAAATGTGGACTGGACGCTTGGGTAATTCCACGGTAAACTAAAAATATGTTACACGAATTAACCATTGCCGTTGACGATGCCCTTTATGAGACCTTGCAGCCTATGGTTGAAAAGCAGACAATCGGGAAATTTTTGCATGAGGCCTTGCAAGTCCGCTCTCAAAGCGCCGAACGGTCTGTACCGTCTATAGCAACATTCCGGGGAACATTGCACCATGTTGATACAGAGGATATTCGGGAAGAAGTTGACCGGCATCTATGAATATTGTTGATACTTCTTGCTGGATTAAGTACCTCATGAACTCTGCTATAGGAGTACAAGCCGCGTCATTTATCGAAAACCCCGGTGAACTTGTTGTTCCAACAATAACGCTCTATGAAGTCTACAAAAAATTATTGGCAGAAAAAGACGATGAATACGCATTGGACGTGGTTTCATATATGCAAACGGGTACCGTTATTGACCTTAATTCCGCTTTATGTCTTTCTGCCGCTCAAATAAGCCGCCTGCACAAACTACCTTTGGCGGACAGTATTATTTACGCAACCTCACTGCACTATTCAGCAACTATTTTGACATGTGATAAACATTTTAAAGATATTCCCGGTATAACGTATTTTCCGAAAAACCAGTAAGGCGCCATGCGATTGCCTACTACATAAAGTACGGGCGGCAGCCCTCCCCCATTATTTTACACTAAAGCCGTATCACCCGCGCCTCTGTCAGCACCTCAACCCCGGCTTCGGTAAGGAGGATGTCGTTCTCAAGGCGGCAGCCGCCATGGAGGGGGTTGTAGAGGCCCGGTTCCAGGGTAAAGATCATGCCGGGGCAGAGAACCCAGCTGTTGTCGTCGCGGTTGCGGATGGCGGGGCTTTCGTGTTCCTGAAGGCCGATGCCGTGGCCCAGGGCGTGGGGCATGGCCTTTTTTGATTTGCCGAAGATGATGTCCACCGCCGCCGCGATAGACCGGGTGCTGGCGCCGTTGCTGACCATGGAAAGGGCGAGTTTGTAGGCCTTTTCCGTAAGGGTCAGGAGTTTTTCCTGGGCGGGGCTGAGGTCCCGGGCAAAGGTAAGGGTGACATCGGTGGTGTACCCTGCGTACTTAAGGCCGAAGTCCAGGATCGAAAGGCCCTTGCCGGCAAAGGCTGCGGCGGTATAGGCAGGGAAGGCGTGGATAGCAAAACTGCGGTCGGGGCCGGCGGCAAGGGTTTCAAAGCCGGTGCCGTCGCAGCCCCGTTTGCGGCTTTCCGCTTCGATAAAGAGGGCCGCGTCCGCTTCGGTTTTTATCTTTCCCGAGCGGACATTTTTTTCCAGCATATCAATGATACTGTTGGTGATCTTCGCCGCCTTGCGGTAAATGGCGATCTCCTCATCGTCCTTAAGGGCCCGCAGTTTTTCTGCTTCCCCGTGGGCGCCCTGCTCCCGGCAGAGCACATCAAAATCGGTAAGGGCCCCTACGTAATCCAGGAAAAGCGGGTAGGGGGTGACCGGGGGAATTTCGATCTTTAAACCCGGGGGAATTTTTAGCCCCTCCGCAGCGCCCCTAATGGCCTTGAGGGGCCGCCGTTCAAATTCTCTGTAGGAGACGATGATATCCGCATTGCCGTAGAGTATGGCCATGTTGATGTCCCAGGGGACCAGCATGGATTTCCGGTCAATCGACAGAAAGAGGAGCGCGTCCGAGGGCTGCCCCGAAAGCCAGCGGACCGAAGGGTCCCGTCTCCCCTCGGTGTCTTCAAACATCACCATGGAGACCCCTTCCAGGGCCATCCAGTCGTAAATTTTTTCCCGCCGGTTCTGGTGAACACCCATTAGGCGCCCTTTCCTGCGGCAGTTTTGCCGAAGGCCTCTTGGGAAGCTGCTACCACGGCGTCAATGTCCGCATCCCCAATCCAGTAATGGGTAACAAAGCGGAAAGACGTTCCCCGGGGGGCGCTGATCCTGATATTCCGTTTGCTGAAAATGTCTACAATCTGTTTTGCCCGCTCCGCATTCGCAGCGGGGGGGAAGTTGAAGAAGACCATGTTGATGTCAACTTCTTCGGGTTTAATTTCGATGCCGGGGATTTCCGCCAGGGCGCGGGCCAGCTTTTTTGCACGGCCGTGATCTTTTGCAAGATGGCTCCGCTGCTCCCTAAGGGCCACGATGCCTGCGGCGGCAAGGATGCCGGCCTGCCGCATGCCGCCTCCCATGATTTTCCGCTTGAGCCGGGCTTCCTCCACAAAATCTTTCGGCCCCGCAAGGAGGGAACCCACCGGGGCGCAGAGCCCTTTGGAAACGCAGAACATCACCGAATCCGCCCGTGCGGCGATATTTTTTGCATCCGTGTTCAGGGCCGCCGCCGCGTTAAAGAGCCGCGCCCCGTCCAGATGCACCGGCAGTTTCCATTCATTGGCGATGTTCCGCACCGTGTCCATGTTTGCAAGGGAAACCACCCGGCCGTGGGTATTGGCGTTTTCAAGGCAGATAAGGGAGGTGGGCGGCGCATGGAGGTCCTGCTTCCGCAGCCGTTTCCGCAGGGCTTCTTCGGTGAGCACCCCGTCGGGGGCGACAATGGGCCGGGTCTGCACGCCGGCAATGATCGAAGCCGCCGCGGCTTCGTGCTGGATGATATGGCAGTCTTCCCCCAGGATCACTTCGGTTCCCCGCCTGCACCAGGTAAACAGGGCAAGCTGATTCCCGAAGGTACCGGAGGGCACAAAGACCGACGCTTCCTTGCCGGAAAGCTCTGCCCCCAGTTCTTCCAGTTTGTTGATGGAGGGATCGTCCCCAAAAACGTCATCCCCTACTTCCGCTTCCGCCATGGCCTTCCGCATTGCCGCCGTAGGCTGTGTAACAGTATCACTGCGTATGTCGATCATGAGGGGCACCTCCGAAACTTCCCGCCGAGATCGAAGATCGAGGTTCCCCTCCGGATGAATATTCATTTCTTTTCCTTTACCTTTTTGGGTTTTATCTTTTTGCGCTTCTGTTCAGGGCGGACATCGATCCGCTGATCGGTGTTAAGGAATATGGCCCCGAAAATGGAAACCATCAGACTTATTATCAAAATGCCCCACACCACCAGGGGCGCTTTTTCAAAGGGAAGGCTCACATTCATCCCAAAGAAACTGTAGATCAGAGTGGGGATCATCAGAACGATGGAAACGATGGTGAGCCGTTTCATCACGATGTTGAGGTTATTGGAGATGACGCTGGCAAAGGCGTCCATGGTTCCCGTCAGAATTGAAGAATAGATATTTGCCATTTCGATGGCCTGCCGGTTTTCGGTGACCACATCCTCAAGGAGTTCCTTCTCATCTTCCTTGAAACGTATCAGGGGTGACTTCTGGAGTTTTTCCAAAAGCAGTTCGTTGGTTTTTATACTGGTGGTAAAATACACCAGTGATTTTTGCAGTGACAAAAGCTGAACCAGTTCGTTGTTTTTGATGGACCGCTGGAGTTCCCGTTCAATGGCGTTGGTCCGTTTGTTCAGTTCCTTGAGGGATTTAAGAAAGGTAAAGGCCGCCCGTCCCAGCAGGTTCAGCACAAAACTGCTCTTGTTTTTAATGCTGAATCCCCGGACCCGGTTCTTGATGATGTCATCCAGGGCGTCGCTGGAATTCTGGCAGATGGTTACCAGCTTGTCGGAAAAGAGGATGATCCCCAGGGGCACCGTAAAGAAGGCAATCTCAAGGGATTCATCGTAGACCGGGAGCCGCACGATGATGGCGGTGTAGTCATCTTCCTTTTCGATCCGGGCCTGCTCGTCGGCGTCCATGATGTCGGTCAGGAGTTCCCCGGCAATGGCGAATTCCTTTTCCAGTCGGATAAGATCCGCCCTGGTTACATTCCGGGCGTCGATCCAGCAGCCCTTGCTTACCTCTTCGGTTTCGGCAAGTCCCTTTTCATTTTGAACACGAATAGTAATCAAGAGGGGAACCTCCGGTTGAGTAGCATATTATTCCACCGTGACCGATTTTGCCAGATTCCGGGGTTTGTCCGGATCGAGGCCCCGCTGAACCGCGCAGTAGTAGGCAAAGAGCTGCGCGGGGATAACCGACAGTATCGGTGTCAGGCCGTCATCGGTGCGGGGGATACGGAAGACCTCATCGGCGAGACGGTCGAAGCGGTCCGAATCCTCGTAGGTGATCGCCGCCACCGCTGCGCCCCGGGCCTTTACCTGGGTGATGCTGGACTCCATCTTGTCGAAAAGAGCAGACTGGGTGCAGAGGGCCACCACCAGCGTGGAAGTATCCACCAGGGCGATGGGGCCGTGCTTGAGCTCCCCTGCGGCAAAGGCCTCCGAGTGGGTGTAGCTGATTTCCTTGAGCTTGAGGGCGCTTTCCAGACTCGCCGCATAATCGAAGAGGCGGCCCATAAAAAAGACCTTGCCCTTGTTGAACTGCTGCGAAGCAAAGCGCTGGATGTTTTCCTTGCCCTTAAGAATTTTTTCCGCCTGGGCCGGGAGGGCTTCCAGCGCGCCGATGTATTCCTTGAGCTGCGCGGGACTTATGACACCCCGGAGGACGCCGAACTGCAGGGCGATCAAATTGATGCACATAAGCTGGGTGGTAAAGGCCTTGGTGCTGGCCACGGCGATTTCCGGGCCCGCCCAGGTGTACATCACCAGGTCCGCTTCGCGGGCCAGGGTGGAGCCCACCACGTTGGTGATGGCGATGATCCGGGCGCCCCCCTTCTTTGCCATCCGCATGGCCGCCAGGGTGTCGGCGGTTTCCCCGGACTGGCTGATGATGATGAAGATGTCTTTGGGGTTCAGGATGGGGTCCCGGTAGCGGAACTCCGAAGCCACATCCACATCCACGGGGATGCGGGCGAAGTGTTCAAAGGCGTATTTGCCGATAACCCCGGCGTGCCAGGCAGTACCGCAGGCGGTGATCACCACCCGGTTCGCCTGGGCCCAGGATGCGTCAAAGCCGATCTCGTCCAGGTTGATTTTGCGCGCGCCGGCCGCGCTGAGGGCTGCGCCCTTTGCATCCGCACTGCCGCCGGAGGCTGCGCCCTTTGTGTCGGCGCCGCCGCTAAGCCGGGGCCGCAGGGTGTCGGTCAGAGCCTTGGGCTGCTCGTGGATTTCCTTGAGCATAAAGTGTTCATAGCCGCCCTTTTCGGCGGAGGCGGCGTCCCATTCGATGTGGGTTTTTTCTTTCTGTATGGCCTGCCCTTCGTCGTTGTAAAAATCAACATGATCCTTATGCAGGACGGCGATTTCCCGGTCCTCAAGGTAGTAGACTTCCCGGGTGTATTCCAGCAGGGCGGGCACGTCGGAGGCGATCAGGTTTTCGCCCTTGCCGATGCCCACCACCAGGGGGCTTTCCTTGCGGACCGCGATGATCCGGTCCGGCTCGTTGGTACAGACGATCCCCAGGCCCCAGGAGCCTTCCAGCCGGCCCACGGTTTCCAGTACCGCCTGCAGGAGATCCCCCTTGTAGTGATAGCTTATCAGGTTGGCCACCGCTTCCGTATCGGTTTCGCTCTGAAAGGTAACCCCCCGGGTGGTGAGCCATTCCTTGAGCTTGCCGTGGTTCTCGATGATGCCGTTGTGGACCACGGCGATCTTGCCGGATACGTCGGTCTGGGGATGGGAATTTACGTCCGATGGCTCCCCGTGGGTTGCCCAGCGGGTGTGGCCTATCCCGGCGAATCCCCGAATTCCTTCGGCGTCTTTGAACTCATGCGTCCCCGGACCGGCAAATTCGGCGTTGATCTTTTCTTCCAGATTTTTGATCAGCCCCTTGGCCTTACGGACCACCAGACCTGTCTTTCCCTGAACCGCGATCCCCGCAGAATCGTAGCCCCGGTATTCGAGTTTTTTTAAGCCCTTAAGCAGAATGGGGACCGCTTCCTTATCCCCGATGTATCCAACAATACCGCACATATCAGCCCTTAGTAGGTAACGATGATCGCGTGAAATACCAGGGGTACATTGCCGGTATTCTTGATGCTGTGGGAGTCGCCGTTCCCGGTGATGATCGAATCCCCGGCTTTAACGGGTTTTTCTGTGCCGTTGTCGTTCACCACGCCGCTGCCGGAGAGGATCACGTAGTATTCGGTCTCCGAATCGTGCCGGTGATAGCCGATGGACGCTCCGGGAGGGATGGTCAGCTCCGCCAGCATCCGGATGTTTTTTTCCTTCTCACAGTCCACCAAATAGTTAAAGGAGACCGTTCCTTCCCCATCCCGCATTTTTTCTTTTTTTTCGGACTTCATTTCGCTGCGCTGAATAACCATAATCAATACCCTCCATCTAAAATATATAATAATAGTAGCACTTTGGCCCCCGAGAATATAGACCATTTACGGAAAAACACACAAAATAGGGGGAGAGTACCTTATGGATGATATTTTTGGCATTGTCTTTTTGAATAATTCGGTTAAACAGTGGCTCATCAGCGCCGCCTGTATACTCGCCGGCTTTATTGCGGGGAAGGTCTGTTCCCTTATCATGAGGGCCGTCCATCGGCATATCGCCGGGAAAACAAAGAGCGATCTGGACGATATCATCATTGCCGTTCTGGAGCGGCCCCTGGGGATCATCGTTTTTCTTGCGGGGATCACCCTTGGGGTAAAGGGCCTGCAGGTACACGAGGTCCTGGATCTCTGGGCGGGCCGGATCCTCAATTCCATCTTTATCGCCCTTATCGCCTGGGGGATTGGACGGGTCTTCGATAACCTGATCCTCCGCTATGTCCCCCACCGGGGCATCAGCCCTCTGGCAAAGAACGAGACCGAAATTCAGCCCCTGCTCCGCAAATTCCTCAATGTGCTGATCTGGATCATCGCCGGGGCCCTGATTTTACGGACCCTGGGGTACAACGTGAGCGGCCTTTTGGCCGGCCTTGGGCTGGGGGGCGCCGCCCTGGCCCTGGCCTCCAAGGACACCCTCTCAAACTTCTTCGGCTCCATCACGGTCTTTGTGGACCGTCCTTTCAGAATCAACGATCGGATTAAAATCGGCGCCTACGATGGGACCATCACCGAAATGGGCATCCGCACCTCGCGGCTGCGGACCTTAGAAAACCGCACAGTCTTTATCCCCAACAGCCTCTTTGCGGTAAGCCCCATCGAGAACATCAGCGCCGCCCCCAATACCAGGGTTGTCCAGACCCTGCTGGTAAAGGGGGATAACGGCCCGGACAAAATAGAGCGGGGCATCCTCATTTTGAAAGAGATCTGCTCCACCCTGCCGGGACTTGTGAGCTCAACCGGGCTGCGGAGCGGCGAAGGTTCCCCTCCTGAAGCAAGCCCCCAGGCGGTGCTGGCAGCCATAGGGGGGGTGAACTGCCAGATATCCCTTACCTATTACGTGTCCAGGCAGGCGGATTACGCAGAAACCGTCAGCCGGATCAACCTGGAAATCCTCCGCCGCTTCGCCGAAGCGGCCATCGCCCTGGGTTAGGCGGCGGTACTCATGAAAACAATCGAAGACCGGCCTTTAGTCAGGCGTTCCCCCGGAAGGGTCCTGTCCCTTGTTTCCGGCATCCTTGGGTTCATCGCCATCGTACTGGTCCTGGTCATCCTGGGGGGGACAGCCTACGCCTTTTTTCTTAAACCGGAAAAGGCGCCGGGCGCCATTGGCGCCGGTTCGGTAAACCCCGGCGGAGCGGCGCCCCCGGCCCCGGGCGCTCTTACCGCCGCCGACATTTTTACCGGCATCGGCCGCCTCAGGATTGCCGTCAACAGCGGCGAGCCCGCCACGGTGCTCCTCTCCATCACCTTTCCCTACCCCGGCGCCGACCGGGCCTTTACCGAAGAGCTGGCCGGGAAAGCGCCGGAATTCCGCAGCATAGCCGCCGCTTACTTCGCCGCCCTCTCCCCCGCCGAGCTGCTGAGCCTGGACGAGGCCAAGGCCAAGGCGGAGATCCTCCGCCGGTATAACGCCGAACTGCGGCTGGGGAAGATAGAGGTTTTGTATTTTAATGACTATATGCTTTTGGAATAGATCATGTCTTGAGTCAACAGAAGGGCATAAGATTTTCGCAGGTGCATGGTTTAACTTATTATATGGAAAGCCTTTTGATAGTTTCCATATCAAGACCGGTTCCTTTGGCAACCTGTTCCGGGCTTAAGCCCATACCAAGAAAATTTTTCGCTGTTTCCAGGGCCTTTTCTTCCCGACCTTCTTCCCGGCCTTCTTCCCGGCCTTCTTCCCGGCCTTCTTCCCGGCCTTCTTCCTTCCAGACCTTTTGGGCAGTATCCCAATTCCATTCGGTTACTAACATATTTATCACCTCTGCAGAATGTAATTTCAAAAAGTCTTTCATAATGTTATTGTCTATACAGTATCGAACCGCCTTTTTTACAGCTTCTGTTATACCGGTCTTATCGTACCCGGTTTCTTTTTGGTATTCCCGAACCTTGGCGACGAAGGTACTGTACCAATCCAGCTTTTGGCATTTTTGGGCAATTGGTTGATTATGACCCTTGTTAATGTTGTACACCTTGACCGCAAGTTCCAATTGCGGAGCTTCATTACCGGCATCCATAAAAGCGTCTGAAAGTTTGAGCGTTTTTTCATCATCATATTCATCAATCCCATTATACAAAACGATAAATTCCGGTCGGGGAATAGGTATTAATTTCTCATGATATATGTCTTCCTCGCCGGTTATCTTTTTATACACATCAGCAATATACATAAGAAGTCTGAGGGGCATATTTTTGTTAATCGTGCTTTGATGTTCAATCAGCACCACAACCTTATCGGCAATGACAAAGGAAATATCGTTCATTTTTCCCTTGAATATGACGCTTTCAAGGGTGTTAATGGTTATCGGTACAGATGGGTCCAGCGGTATTCCTTCAAGGGCGCTATACAGTTCCCGCAGGGTATCAGGTTCGCTGAAAAGCCAGGTAAAAATACTGTCCTTATACTCGCGGTTTGCACCCATTTTTGCTCCCTTTTTTGATAATATCAGATTTTTATCAATTTTTCAATGTCTCGCAACTAATCCCCCAGGGCAAAAGCATTTACTATGAGAAACAAAAAAATCATATATAGCGAGTTGATTAGGAAAGAATAGTGCAAAAATATACCAATTATGGTTTAATTATACGCGCATTTCGTGAATGATGCCAGCA